>JAKLQR010000247.1 GCA_022013235.1 Thermodesulfovibrionales bacterium
ACGAAGATGAGAATAAGGACGACGACGAGCGCATAAATTGCAAGAGACTCGATCATCGCGAGACCGATGATGAGGGTTGTGGTGATCTTTCCGGATGCACCAGGGTTCCTTGCGACTCCTTCGCAAGCACCACCAAGACCGGTACCCATACCGATACCGGTACCGAGGGCTGCGAGTCCCATTCCTAAGCCGCAGCCAAGCGCTGCGAGAGCATAGTAGAAGATGTTGGAGCTACCACCTGTTGCTGTAGCTGCAGCAGCCTCTTCGGCAAAGCAGAGCGGTGCGAATAAACAGATCAATGCGAGTGAAAGAAGCATTACACTTAAGACTTTTCTCATTCTTTTCTTCCTCCTTTCCAGAAAATTGTAAATTAATGTGCCTCTTCAACGGCACCGGCAAAATAGCAGATCGTCAAAAGGGTAAACACGAGAGCCTGCACGACGCTCACGAGCAACCCCAGTCCGAGAATTACCGAAGGAATGAACCATGGAGCGATAATCCCGAGAACGAGGAGCAGGATATGTTTCCCTGTCATATTACCAAAGAGTCGGACTGTCAGGGTCAGCGGACGTACGAAGTGACCGATGAGCTCAATCGGAAACATCAGAATCATGAGCGGGAGCCCTGCAAGGGAACGAATCGGACCGAGAAATTGGTTAAAGTAATGGATACCATGTACCCTGAACCCCATAAACTGATAAAACAGAAAGACGGGGATTGCCATAGCTGCATTCGTATTGACATTCGCTGTGGCTGCAGTAAACCCTGGCACCAAGCCCATCAGATTGCATACAAGAATGAACAGGAAAATTGTACAGATGAAGGGGAAGAAAGCCCTGCTCCAGTGATGGCCTATAGTCTCGTCGGTCAATTTTAATATGTACTCGACCATCATTTCGACAAAATTCTGAATACCCCTGGGTACGAGGTGCAGAGAACCTTTTACGGCCAACGCAACGACAATCAAAAGGATGGATGCGAATATTCCATAGCTGACATTATGGGGAATCACTTCGGGTTTCACAAAGGCATCAAACAAAAGGACTTCTTCCATATAGACCTCCTCAAGGGGATAAAAATCGCACTTATCTTACATAACAATTTTCTGAAAAGTCAATAGAAAAGACCCGCTTTTTCAAAATAAATACTATTTTTTCATCGGGAACGGAGAGATGTTCGGATCAAGGACGTATGCCTCTCTGAAATACCTGGCTGACTCAGCATGATTCTTCAACTTGTAGTTCGCATACCCGAGCAGATAATAGGCATAAGGATCAGGTTTCTGCTCAACATACTCCTGAAGATAAATGGCCGCGTTTTTGAAATCTTTCTTCTTATACGCTTTCATCGCCTGGTCGTACGGATTTTCCTCTGCCGGTGCAATTCCGGCAAGGGAAAACAGAACAAGAATGCTTACTACAAAACCGATAAACCATGTGATCCGTAAACGATTCATTGTAGCCCTCCTAATCGAAATTAAGGTTTGATTCTGTTTCCCGCAATTTACGGGGATGATAGATGAGAGGCGCAAACTGGGTTGGTTCAGTACCTTCCCTGAAATATTCCTTTATTCCTGAAGCTTCATCACGTGAAAGAAGACCGGTTAACGGGTCTATTGTCTTGGTTATTATGCCTTCAGGCGGGGTGAAGTCCTCCGGTTCTCCGGTAAGAGTGTTCTTCATAAAATCCACCCATATCGGGCAAGCGGCGCGTGCGCCGGTCTCCTGCGAACCGAGGGATCGAACATCATCGAAGCCAACCCAGACAGTCGCTACCAGGGTTGATGAATAGCCGATGAACCAGGCATCCCTGTATTCATTCGTTGTGCCGGTCTTGCCTGCTATAGGCCTGCCGAGTGCTTTTGCTCTCCATCCGGTGCCGTGCTGCACCACATCCTCCATCAGCGAAGTGATCAGAAATGCAGTCTGCGGGCTGATTACCTCTTCGGCTTCAGGTTCATTGCTCTCGAGAATCCTGCCCCGTGCATCCGTGATATACTTGATTGCAACCGACTTTATTTTCATGCCGCCGTTGGCAAATACGCTGTAACAGAGGGAGAGTTCGAACGGGGAAACTGTCAGTGATCCAAGGGCCAGGGTAAGGTCTCGCGGCATATCCCCCTGAATGCCTATATTTCTTGCAAAATTCAGCACCGTATCAATGCCCAGTGCATCAACCAGTTTTACTGTAACCACATTTCTCGAATATGTCAATGCCTCACGGAGTGTTGTGGGGCCATAGAATTTATGATCAGCATTATTGGGTTTCCACTCGCCTCTCGGGCCTCCGGGATAGGTTACCGGTTCATCAATAAGGATACTCGCGGGAGTGAAATTCTGATCCAATGCAGCAGCGTAGATGGTTGGCTTGAACGCAGAACCGGGCTGGCGTTTTGCATAAAGGGCCCTGTTGAAATCGCTTTTCACGAAATCATACCCTCCTACCAGCGCCCTGATAAAACCGGTATCGTGTTCCAGAGCCACGACAGCGCCCTCGACATCGGGGTCCTGTTCCAGCTTGAGTTGAACCGAATGTCCCTGGACCTTGGATATACTTACTCTCACAATATCGCCGGGTTTCAGTATCTGTGGCAGGGTAAAGTCCTTGAGTATTCTCGATGTTCTTTTTTTCGGATCGAATACCTTCGACGCCCACCGTGCGTCCTCAAGCGAGAGTTTGCCGATGACTCCCCGCGTCTTGATTTGCGCCTCTTTCTTGCCGACTGTGAGGACGATGCCTGTAGCTATCTCGCCGGAGGTTCCGACAACCTGTGTGTCCACTTCGCGTTGTTTCATTTCTTTCTCAAAGTCGATATCGTTTCGATGCTCTATCGGTCCACGCCATCCTCTTCTCTTGTCCAGCGCCCTTAACCCCTCCTGGAGCGCCCTTGCAGCATGGTATTGCGCCCGTTTATCCAGTGTGGTATATACTCTCATATCCCCTTTGTACACGGTTTCTTCACCATAAGTTGCTTCAAGGTATTTCCGTATGTATTCAATAAAGTAGTTATTTGCTTCGATTCCCTTTCTCATGCTTGAGAGGTAAATCGGCTGCTTTCCGGCATTCTCTTTCTGGGATTTATTGATATATCCCTCCTCCTCCATGCGGGAAAGCACAATCTGCTGCCTGTCTTTGGCTTTTGTGAGATTGTTGTAGGGGGAATACGAAGTCGGCGCCTTAATAAGGCCCGCAATGAGGGCAGCTTCGGCCAGGGTTATCGACTTTACTGATTTCCCGAAGTATACGCGTGACGCCATTTCAACCCCATATGCGCCATGACCGATATATATCCTGTTGAGATACAACTCGAGTATCTCGTTTTTCGTGAGGTTCTTTTCTATCTTTACCGCAAGGACTGCCTCCCGAAGCTTTCTCTTCAGGGTTTTTTCGGGGCTGAGGAACATGATTTTTGTAAGCTGCTGTGTGATAGTGCTCCCCCCTTCTTTGAGCCCTGCAGAGAGTATGTCTTTCACAATCGCTCTCATAATGGCGATGTAATCAATCCCCTTGTGCTTCCAGAAGCGCGAATCTTCCACTGCGATAACTGCCTGAATCATATGTTCCGGTATGTCGCGGATTGGGACAAAGATGCCCTTTTGCACCTTAAGTTCGCCGATCAGGGAGCCGTCGTCGGCATATATCTTCGTCCCGGCATCCTGATCGATGTCTTTCATTTCCTCTAAGGAGGGAATACCGGTACTGATCGCGAGGTAACTGCCTGCAGAAACACCAATGATTATGGAGATTACCGCGAGGATGATGCTCAGTTTTAACTTCATTCAGGAATTATACCTTTCATGGAAAAGGCCTGTCAAAGCACCTCTTTCGATTGACTTGAAACTCTGCCTGAGGGTAATATTCTTATATGGTTCAGCATGCCGATTATGTTCCCCTCCATGTTCATACTGAATACAGCTTGCTCGACGGAGCGATAAAGATAAAAGAACTCGTCGAACAGGCTTCTGCATTCAGGATGCCCGCTGTTGCGATCACCGACCATGGGAATCTCTTCGGAGCGGTGGAATTCTATCGCCTCGCGACAAAAGCGGGGATAAAACCCATCATCGGATGCGAGGTCTATATATCGTCCGGCAGCCGCTTCGACAAGAAACAGGGCGGCGAGATCGACGAAGCATCGTTCCATCTCATTCTCCTTGCGAAGGACAACCACGGATACCGCAACCTTGTAACTCTGGTCACCAGAGCCTATATGGAGGGGTTCTATTATAAACCGAGGATAGATATGCAGCTTCTGGAACAGTACAGCGGCGGTCTTATTGCCCTTAGCTCATGCCTGAAAGGAGAGATCCCTTATTACCTCATGAGAGGTATGGTTGACCGGGCGAGGAAAAAGGCACTGGAATATAAACATATCCTGGGGCCTGATAATTTTTACCTCGAGATTCAGGATAACGGGATCGCCGAACAGGAGGAAGTAAACAGAAAACTCGTTGAATTAGCAAAGGAATTACACATTGGTATCGTTGCCACGAATGATTGTCATTACATGAGGCCTGATGATGCGAAAGCCCATGATATTTTGCTCTGTATACAAACAGGGAAGAGCTTTCAGGACAAAGCCCGCCTTAAGTTTAAAACAGAAAGTCTGTATTTTAAATCCCCCGAGGAGATGCAGCAGGCTTTCAGGGAATTGCCGGAGGCGATTCAGAATACCAGGAATATTGCAGCACGCTGTAATGTAGAGTTTTCACTCGGGAAAACCCTGCTGCCGGTATACGAGATAGAAGACGGAAGATCGCCCGAAGCAGTTCTTGAACAACTCGCCCGCGAAGGTCTTACGATGCGCATGGGGCCGGACCCTGCTGCCATCTATACGGAACGATTGAAAATGGAGCTGCGCATGATAGAGAAGATGGGATACTCATCGTACTTTCTCATCGTCTGGGATTTTATCAGTTATGCGAAAAAGAGAGGCATCCCCGTCGGTCCCGGCCGGGGGTCTGCTGCCGGAAGCCTTGTGTCATATTGTCTCGGTATTACCGACATAGATCCCGTCCAGTATAATCTTCTTTTCGAGCGGTTCCTTAATCCGGAAAGGATAAGCATGCCGTATATAGACGTAGATTTCTGCAAGGACAGGCGGCCGGAAGTCATTTCCTATGTTGCCGAGAAATACGGAAAAGATCACGTAGCACAGATTATTACATTCGGCACCATGGCTGCAAAGGCGGCGATACGGGATGTCGGACGGGCGCTGGACATACCGTATGGCGAAGTGGATAAAATCGCGAAACTTATCCCGAATACGCTGAACATTACGATAGAGAACGCCCTGCATGTGGAACCCCAGCTTATGGCGCTCTATAATACAAATCCGAAGATACAGGAATTAATCAATGTCGCCATGCGGCTCGAAGGGCTTTCCAGGCATGCATCAACCCATGCCGCAGGGGTTGTGATATCACCGACGCCCCTTACCGATTATGTGCCGCTCTATAAAAACCCGTCGGACGAAAGCATCGTTTCACAATTCGATATGGTCTCAATAGAAAAAATAGGGCTTCTGAAATTCGATTTCCTCGGATTAAAAACCCTCACCGTGATAAACAAGACTCTCCAGTACATCAGGGAGAACGGGAAAACCTTTTCACTGAAGGACATCTCATTTGACGACAGCGATACCTATCAGCTCCTCGGTGAAGGGAATACGACAGGTATTTTCCAGCTCGAAAGTGCAGGGATGAGGGACCTGCTGGTCAAAAGCGTCCCCAACAGGTTTGAGGACCTTATTGCGATCGTCGCCCTCTACAGACCCGGACCGATGGGAAGCGGTATGCTCGATGAGTTTATCAAGAGGAAAAAAGGGCTTATCCCCGTAAAATATGAACTGCCCCAGTTAAAGGAGATCCTTGACGAAACCTACGGGGTCATTCTTTACCAGGAACAGGTCATGCGGATAGCGAATAAACTGGCGAATTTCAGCATGGGACAGGCTGACATCCTGAGAAAGGCGATGGGAAAGAAGAAGCCTGCGGAAATGGAGAAACTGAAAGAGGTATTCATAGAGGGCGCCAAATCAAACGGGATATTGGAAAAGAAAGCGACAAGGATTTTCAACCTCATGGAACATTTTGCAGAATACGGCTTCAATAAATCACATTCTGCTGCATATGCTTATGTCGCTTTTCAGACTGCGTTTCTGAAGGCCCACTTCCCGGTGGAATTCATGGCGGCCACCCTGACTGCCGATATGGATAACACCGATAAAGTCGTCAAGTTTATTGCCGGCTGCCGTGAGATGGGGATAACCATGTTTCCGCCGGATATTAATGAGTCGGGAAAAGAATTCAAGGTGGTCGGGAATTCGATACGGTTCGGACTCGAAGCGGTGAAAGGGGTCGGCGCGTCAGCCCTTGAGTCCATCATTGAAGCCCGTACCGAAGGGGGTCCCTATGCCTCGCTGGAAAATTTCCTTGAGCGGGTCGACCAGAGGAAAGTGAATAAGAAGGTTATCGAAGGGCTCATCAAGGCAGGGGCATTCGATTCCCTCAAGGTTGCACGGGCGCAGGCGATGGATTTCGTCAACAGGCATCTGAACGGAGCAAAAAGTTATTCAGCGCGGGCATTCGGCCAGCAGAATATTTTCGGTGGATCTCCTGAAGAGACTGAGGATACCGGCGGCGAATGGAGTACGGAAGAAATACTGAAACATGAAAAAGAGGCGCTTGGTTTTTATCTTACGGGACACCCGTTAACAAGATATAAATCTCATTTGAAGCGGCTCGGGACGAAAAGGATATCGGAAATCGACGAACTGTCTGATGGACAGGATATCAGTATAGGCGGCATCCTGACCGGGATCCGGAAAATCCAGACGAAAGCAAAAGCCGAGATCATGGCATATTGCACACTGGAAGGTCCGGAGAGTACTGTCGATGTGATCGTTTTCCCGGAACTCTACAGAAACAGTATTTCTATCCTGCAGAAAGATAGCCCCCTGCTTGTAAAAGGCACTGTGGATAAAACCGAGAAAGGGGTCAAGATTGTTGCCCATAGCATATCGAGGCTGGACGGGGTTCACCCACAGTCGGGGCAGAAGGCAGAGATAGTGCTCAGGTTTCCGTTGCAGAACGGAGTGGATTTACAGACCCTCAAGACCCTGCTCTCATCACAGCAAAAGGGGGTTTATCCGCTCTATCTGAGGATTCTCTATAAAGGAGCTGAGACATTGATTGCGACCGGAATGAGCATATCGGACGACAGTGAAACCATAAATAAAGTAGAAAAGATCGCAGGCAAGGGAACGGTGGCTTTTCTATGATCAGATATTATCTCGAATTCGAACGGCCGCTGGAAGAGCTTGAGCTGAAGATCGACGAACTGAAACGCCTTTCTGACGGGAAAGATATTGATATATCGAAGGAGATAAAAAAACTTGAAAAGAAGGTAAAGGACCTCCGTTCGGAAATCTTCTCGTCCCTGACTGCCTGGCAGAAGACGCTCATCGCGCGGCACCCTGACAGGCCGTATACCCTGGATTATATAAACCTCATGACAACCGATTTTGTTGAGCTGCATGGTGACCGGAGATACTCGGATGATCCGTCCATTGTTGCCGGAATTGCAAAAATCCATAATATGCCTGTTGCGATTATCGGCCACCAGAAAGGGAGGGGCACAAAGGAGAGGATCTATAGAAATTTCGGGCAGCCGCACCCTGAAGGATACAGGAAAGCCCTGAGAGTAATGAAAATCGCTGAAAAATTCAAGCGGCCGATCATCACGTTCATCGATACTCCCGGTGCGTTCCCGGGGATCGGGGCTGAAGAGCGTGGGCAGGCTGAAGCGATCGCCATGAACCTCATGGAGATGTCACAAATGAAAACGCCGATCATTTCGGTTGTTATCGGGGAGGGAGGGAGCGGCGGAGCGCTCGCGCTGGGTGTTGCAGACCGCTTATTTATGCTCGAACATTCAACTTATTCTGTTATCTCGCCGGAAGGGTGTGCCGCTATTCTCATGAGAAAAGAGGGTGAGATCGGCACGGATGATTTCTCCAGAGCTGCAGAAATCCTGAAACTTACCGCCCAGGACCTTCTGAGATTCAAAATTATCGATGGCATTATTCCCGAACCGCTTGGCGGCGCTCACAGAGACCCTGAAGAGACTGCGAAAAGCATCTCTGAACTGATTCTCGTGGTACTTGAGGAGCTTAACACAAAACCGACCGGTAAACTCCTCGAAGAGAGATATAGGAGATACAGAAAAATGGGGAGTTTCACCGAGGAGGTTCTCTAACCCATCGTATCATAGATTTTCCGATGAATATGGCAGATATCCCGAAAGCCTTCGGGACTCATTCTCGTCCCACGATAGGAATCGGGAGACTCCGAGGGATCCCGATAAGAATCGGGATAAATCCGCAAAAACACTGTATCTGCCGTATTGCATGATTCATTTTGATAATCTGTGACAGTCTTACGAAGGTCAATCCTGTTCACAAATTATGTCACCAATGAAACGGTATCCTATCGAGGTGGTTCCTCTGGAAGGACTGGAGAAACGGCATGAAAAATTCCATAACACTTTGAAATAAAATAACAAATAAGCTTCGCCCTTGCATATGCATTACGGGCTTGCCGAGGTATTCGCCGGGTTATTCGCATGGCATGATCGTTGCTTCAATTACTGTGAGATTCAAATCGTTTGCTTGGTTGTTG
>JAKLQR010000248.1 GCA_022013235.1 Thermodesulfovibrionales bacterium
AAAGCCCGCCATCCCAAAGGGGAATCCTGTATATCTTTCTCAAACCTTCTGCTTTGATCCCTTTTCTTATCTTAAACTTTTCGAACAGGTTTTGTAATTCTCCGGGGGAGCGATGTCCTGTACCCAGAGAAATTCCCTCATGCGCCGGAAATACCCATGAATAAGAACCGGGAGCATGGGAAGAGCCGAACCAGAATTCACAGGTCTCATTCTGAACACCCCGGATATATTCGGACAACGCAAAGAGTGCCGCAGGCGGACGGATTCCAAGCGCTTTCCTCACTTGGGAGTTTACCCCGTCTGACGCAATGACATACTCTGCCGTTATCTCGGTTTTTTCATCACCGGTCCAGGCTTCTATCCGATAAAGGGTATTGCCGGTAATCGCTCTAAACTCACCCTCAATAACCCGGCTTCCCGCGGCCCCGGCTTGTTCCCGCAATACGGCATCAAACTCTTCTCTCTGCACAATTGCAAGGCCGCTCTCTCCAAGTCCGACCGTGACATTCTTCCCTGCCGGTGAGATGAGCTTGATGCTCCGGACTTCTTTTTTGATTGTTGTTCTGGGGATAGAAAATTCATGGAAGGCGCTCAGAATTAGCCCGCCGCCGCATGGTTTGGCGAAGGACAAATTCCGTTCGAGCAGAATAACCTCTATTCCATGTGCGGCAAGCACCTTCGCAGCAGTTGCACCGGCAGGTCCACCGCCGACGACAAGGACTTTAGCCTGCAGCCGCATGGACGAAAGGCGCGTGAAATTTGCCAGCTATTTGAGAGGGGTCTTTCAGTGTGGCTCCCTCCACTTTATGCATAGATATCTCTGCGGAAAAGGGAAAGGATTGGCCGGTTGTGCCCGGCCTATCCGTTCCCTTACACTCTTGCTCTCAAAAACCCGGTGGAAACGGGCAGTGTATTTTAGCCTTTCTCACCGACGTACTGCTGTTCAGGTAATGGGCAGATATTTTAAAGAAAAAGTCACTCACCGAACCCGAGATTGTGCCGTCTCTCTTTTCTCCCCAGGACATGGTCTTTTCGTTGTTATTGATAGCGATGATTACATAAATATTATTCTCAACCATGCTTTGAATATCTTCCTCACTCGGGATTGAAAGCCCCTTTGCTGAACCAAACTGTGTGTGAGAATGAAAGTCGCCTATTTTCTGAAGCTTGTCAAATTTCGCAAGTATCGGCTCAATCTTCTTGTGGTTTTTCCGGTTGTATGTTACTGTCCGGTGTTTCCTGTTCGCAGTCTGAATGCTGAATGCGTGCTCGACAATGAAACGATCTTCGAGCCTGTACCCGAGAAGAAAGCCGAAACATTCCCTCTTGTATACCTCTGCCGAGCTGAGGAGAAGATCGATAAAAGCATTCTCAGAGAGGTATAAGCGCATGCTGCAAGGTCCTAATACTGAGGGAGCCTTACCGTCAATACCGGACATGGGGCATAACGGACAACCTGCGCTGCCGTGCTCCCAAAGAGTATCCTGTCCAGACCTTTTTTCCCGTGAGTGCCCATGATAATCATGTCTACTTTTTTCTCTGTAGCCAGTTTCATGATTTCCTCGTGGGGAACACCGGTGACCACAGAGCGTTCGAGATCCTTGAACCCGCTCAGTTCCTCAACCCCAAACCGCTCCAGTTCCTTTTTTGCCCCCTCCTGGATATCTTTATACATCTCGTCGACTGAAATGTGGGGAACGTACCAGCCTGAAGCCTTTGCAACATCGTAAATAATATGGACAACATACAGCTTTGATCCAAACCGCTTTGCCATTTCAACAGCGTACTTCAGCGCCTGAGCTGACCCATCAGAAAAGTCTGTCGGGAAAAGAATACTTTTAATTTCCATCATCCAACCTCCCTTAGATATTTTGCTGCGTTTTCCGGTGATGTGGGCAGGATAAAGAATCCTGAACCCCATTCAAACCCGCTTGTTCTTGTGAGCCGCGGCATTATTTCTATATGCCAGTGAAAATCCTCACCGAGTGTATGCCAGTGGTTTCTCCTGGGCACCATGTTCGGAGCAGTATGAATAAAATAATTAAACGGAGGATTATCCAGTGTTTTCCGCAATTTTTTCAGTATCATCATAAATATGAATCCAAGGTCCTCAATCTCTTCCCCGAGTATTTCCTGGAAGGCGCATGAATGCCTTTTGGGGATTATCCAGCATTCGAACGGGAATTGCGCTGCATAGGGACAAAACGCCGCAAAATGTTTCGATTCAAAGATTACCCGTTCACCAAGCCTGAGCTCTTCACTGATAATATCACAAAAGACGCACCGTTCCTTATATGCAAAATACTGCTTCGCATTATCAAGTTCATCCTTTACAAGTTTCGGGATGACCGGAGTAGCCATCAGCAGTGAGTGCGGATGCGAGAAAGTATCCCCGGCTTCCTTGCCTGAATTTTTGTATATTAGAATATAGCGCAGTCGCGAATCCTTTTCAAGATCAGAAATTCGGTTCCTGTACAGGGTAATGACGCGAATCATCTGTTCAAGACCCATGTCCTCGGGTCTTACCGAATGATCGGGTGATTCTACAAGGATTTCATTTGCGCCAACGCTGTTCATTTTATCATAGATCCCCAGCCCCCGCCTTCCTAAATCTCCCTCTACCTGGAAAACCGGATTAAAACTCGGAAGGGCGCGTACCCACCACTTCTTTGATCCCGGTTTTTTGATTGAGGTAATTTCATGAGGAGTTTCATCTTCCCTTCCGGGGCAGAGGATGCAGGATGTCTCGTCAGTCTGGGCATATGAGCCGGGATATTCAGACGGACCCATTGAATCCGCGAGGACGGCAATCCATCCCCCAAGAAGAATATCTTTTCTCAGTTCATGCATGAGTGTTCCTCGTGTAGAGTATCTTCAACCCGTCGAGGGTAAGATAAGGATGCAGAGAGTGTTTTTTCTTTAAAAACGATGAAATAAGGCTCCCGTATCCACCCGTCACAATGACCCTGAAAGGTAAACCGGTCTCCTGTTCGATTTCACTGACAATTCTTTCTACCCCGCCGGCTGTTCCGTACAGAAGGCCCGATTGAATGCAGTGCGTGGTATTCATGCCCAGCGCAGACCGCAGAGGGACAAGCGGAACCTTTGGCAGTTGAGCGGTTTGCCGGGCCAGAGATTCGTTCATCAAACTGATACCGGGGATGATTGCACCTCCAATAAAATGGGAATTATTAATTATACTGATTGTAGTGGCTGTGCCAAAATCTGCAACAGCAACAGGCCCGCTATACAACTCGTGGGCTGCAACGGCATTGGCAATCCTGTCGGAACCGAGCCCTTCCGGTTCCGGTATATCGAAGGTAAGGCCTGTATCTATTGTGCAGTTTACGATCAAAGGGTCAGCGGGTATCAGCTGTTTCAGGGTTTCCCTGAGGACCCTCGTATGGCCCGGTACGACAGAGGATATTATAACCCCTGCAGAGCTTTTTTCTATATCATTTTCTGACAGAAACGTATCGAAAAGAAACGTGTATTCTTCGACCGTGCGTAAGGGCAAGGTGTCGAGCCTCTGGACGGAGAGCCCTGAATTGGTAAAAAAACCTATATTTATTGTTGAGTTGCCAATATCTATCGCGATGAGCATCTATCGTAAAACCGTTAAATCGCCTGAATGAATCTTTTCCACTTCTCCCGATGCAAGCCTGAGAATCAGTCTGCCCTCCCCATCGATGGACTCCGCAACGCCGAAAAGTGTTCTGTTGCCGATGACGACATTGACCTTTTTCCCAAGAGTTGAAGAAAGTATTTTCCATTCTTCAAGAAGCATGTGTTTTCCCCCATCCTTGAGGATTGCATACCACTGGTCAACTTCATTCAGGATTGCCGAGATTAACCCTTCCCTCGAAACGGTTGAACCTTTCTCAATTTTGACGGATGTTGCTGTTTCTCTGATATCATCGGGCAATTGATCACGCCCGCTGTTTACATTGATTCCTACCCCAACGACCGCATGGGATATTCTCTTATCCTTCAGTTTCAATTCTGTAAGAATTCCTCCAATTTTTTTGTCAGAAACAATAAGGTCATTCGGCCATTTAATAGTTACCTTAAGGCCTGCTGTCTTTCTGATCGCAGTTGCGCAGGCGACCGCACTCATTATGGTTATCAGCGTCACCTCTGAATGCTCTATACGGGGTTTGAGGAGAATGCTCATGTAGATGTTTTTTTCAGGAGGTGACCACCAGGTTCTGCCGAGCCTCCCTTTTCCGCTTTTCTGGCTGTCGGCAATAATTACCAAACCTTCGGCAGATGTGTCAGCAAGGCCCAAGGCAAGGGTGTTGGTTGAGGCGGTATTCTGGTAACACAGTATTTCTTTTCCTATCTCCCCACGGACCTTCTTTTTAATCGCTTCACAGTTCAACCCTGTTCTTCTTTCAATATCACAACCTCGATCTTGCCTTTCAACCCCTCGGCGAATTTCTTCGCATCATCAGGAGAACCCACAATGGAGCCGTAATGCATGGGAATAGCGATTTTTGGTTTTATGTCGAGGGCCGCCTGGATTGCTTCATCGGCCGTCATTACATAGGTGCCGGATACAGGAAGAAGCGCGATATCTGCGCGAAAGGTTTTCATTTCCGGGATATAATCGGTGTCCCCTGCGAGGTAAATCCGCTGACCTTTCACTGTAAAGATATAGCCGACCCACCCTCTCTCTTTCGTATGGAATTGTTTATTGGTATTATAGGAAGGCACAACCTCAATTTCTACCCCTGCAATGGTCAGCTTATCGCCGGGTTTCACGATTTTTACTTTGCCGGTCAGTTTCTCAGTGCAATCGGCGGGCGCCACAACCTCAGTATCCGGCCCCTGTATCATCTTTACATCATCCGGCGAGCAGTGATCAAAATGTTCATGGGTGATCAGAATAAGATCAGCGGTATCCTTCTTTTCAATCCTGAAGGGGTCGGTATAAATCACCTTTTCCCCGACTATTTTGAAGGTATCATGTCCAAGCCAGTGGATGTCCTTTACCATAGTTTTAGCCCCCTTTTCCTCTGCCAAGACTGATCCGGGCAGGAGTATAATAAGAAATAAAAACAGCACGATAAAACTCCGCATTTCTACCCCGTTAAAAGGAATTATATCACAAATAACTGGTATAATAATGAGCAGTTACCCCTTAGGAATACCCCATGGCTTTCCATGGAATGAAGAAGTGAAAAACTCTTCAGCTTTTGCACAGGGTTCAATTCCCGCGGGGGTTACCAGTGTGATGCGATGGGGAAAATCATAACCATAGTCAATCAAAAAGGGGGGGTCGGGAAGACAACGACCACGATCAACCTTGCCGCATCGCTTGCCCTTGCTGAAAAAGATATTCTCATCATCGATACCGACCCGCAGGGAAATTCCACATCGGGACTTGGAATACCGAGGGAAACTCTCGAAAAAAGCCTCTACGATGTCTATTCCGGCAACTGTGATATCAATGAAGCCATAATGATGACTGCAGTAGACCATCTTACTGTGATACCGTCCACAATAGACCTGCTTGGCGTAGAGGTTGAGCTTGTAAGTAAAGAGGGGAGGGAATATCTCCTCTCAAGGGCGTTAGATGCCGTCAAAGACCGTTATCGGTACATCTTCATCGATTGTCCGCCCTCTCTGGGGCTGCTTACGTTAAACGCACTTGTCGCTGCTGACTCGGTCATCGTACCCGTGCAGTGTGAATATTATTCCCTCGAAGGGCTCGGTCTTCTGACAAAGACCTTGCGTCTGGTGAGAGGTTCTTTTAACCCCGGGCTCGATATTGAAGGAATTCTCCTCACCATGTATGATGCAAGAAATAATCTCGCGCATGAAGTGGCAAGGGAGGTGAGGAAACATTTCGGGGACAAGGTTTATAATACAGTCATCCCGAGAAATGTTTCCCTTGGAGAAGCTCCCAGCTATGGGAAACCGGTGATTTTTTATGATATCCGTTCGAAAGGCGCGCAGAGCTATCTTGCCCTTGCAAAGGAGATACTGAATGAAAACGGCGCTCGGTAAAGGGCTCGATGCCCTTATTCCTGAAAAAGGGGAAGAGGTCATTCATCTCGATCTGACCAGGATATTCCCGGGAGAACAACAGCCGAGAAAGATATTTAGAGACGATTCCCTGAATGACCTGGCTGTCTCTATCAAAGAAAAAGGAGTACTGCAGCCGATTATTGTCTCCAGGGTTGGTGATGGGACATTCAGACTTATCACCGGCGAGCGCAGGTGGAGGGCCGCAGGGATTGCCGGACTGAAAAAGATACCGGCGTTAGTAAAAAATGTGGCGTCAAAAGATTCTCTAGAGATAGCGCTTATAGAAAACATTCAAAGGGAAGATCTCAACCCGATTGAGGCTGCCGATGCATTCAACAGGCTTATCACCGAATTCAACCTGAAGCAGGAAGAACTCTCTGACAGGGTAGGAAAAGACAGAACCACGATCACCAATTATCTGAGACTTTTGAAACTGCCTGAGGAGGTCAAATCTCTTCTCTATAACGGTTCTCTCACTATGGGACATGCCAAGGCTATTCTTGCAATAGAAGGAAAGGCTAATCAGATAGATGCTTCAAGAAAGATTGTCAAGCGGGGGCTCAGTGTGAGAGAAGCCGAATCGCTCTCGAAAAAAGTTTCCAGGCCTCACAAGCCCCGCGTTGCTCAGGACCCCCAGATTTCGTCTCTTGAGGAGAAATTGAAAAGGGGCCTCGGCACAAAGGTGAGGATACTCAACCATGGCAAGAAAGGGAAGATAGAAATAGAGTACTATTCCCTTGAAGAACTCGACAGGTTATTGGAGATTCTGCTCGGATAAATGAGTTCAATCACGCTTCTATTTTGCACACAAGAAAACAAAGGAGGAGCACATGCAGGAACCCCCTGAATTATACGATGTTCTTATCATAGGCGGAGGCCCTGCGGGACTTACTGCCGGTCAGTATGCATCGAGGGCCAAATTGAAGACGATTATCCTCGACAAATCCCCAACAGCCGGCGCGCTTGCCTATTCAAGCAAGATAGAAAACTATCCGGGGCTTCCCCATCCGCTACCAGGAAAAGAATTGCTTGATATCATGAGAAATCAGGCCACAGGATTCGGAGCTGAGTATGTAGAAACTCAGGTAGTGGGAGTGAATGTCGCAGAGGATAGAAAGGAAGTTATTACCATGAACAGAGCATACAGCGGAAAAACATTGATAATAGCTACTGGTTCCATGGGCAGAAAACCGACGATTAAAGGCGAAGGAGAGTTCCTCGGAAAAGGAGTAAGCTATTGTGCTATTTGCGATGCTGCGTTTTATCGGGGATTGAAAGTATGTGTGATTGGAAATTCTGAAGAGGCGGTAAAAGAAGCAAAGGTACTTACACGATTTGCCGAGACAGTGTATCTTATTTCCCCTACCCCCAAGATTCATGCTGACGAGGCTTCACTGGATGAGCCGGGATTGAAAGTATTGTTGGGATATACCGTGACTTCCATTGAAGGGAGCGGGCTTGTTGAAAGGATAAGAATGCGCGATCCCGAAAATAAAGAGACCGAGCTTGAGCTCGCCGGGGTGTTCGTATATCTGCACGGGAATAAACCTGTAGTGGATTTCCTTTTTGGAGCAGTTGAGACGCAAGAGGATGGATGCATTCCCGTACATTCCATGATGGAGACGTCAATTCCCGGAGTTTTTGCAGCAGGCGACGTCACCTGTACAGAAGTGAGACAGGTCGTGGTGGCTGCGTCGCAGGGTTGTCTCGCTGCACTCTCGGCAGAGAAGTATATTTTTAAGAGAAAGAAATTGAAAAGCGACTGGGCAAAATAATTGCTACCTCGATTTGCTCAGAAGGGCAACTAATTCCGCTGCGTTCTTCGGGGCGTACCCGAGGACATCGTTATTGAAATACACAAAGACATCCCGCTTTTTTTTCAGATGAGCCCTTATGAGTTTCGCATCTTCCCTGAGGGATTCGGGAGGATAGTCTGTTGAATAACTCCCTTCCTGGCCGTGTTTCCTCATATAAATGAAATCAGACGTCACGGGAAGTTTCTTGAGAAACTCCGGATGGTCTGCGATGCAGAGCCCTGCGTTTTCCTTTTCGAGCACAGTATAAACTTTTTTATTCATCCATGTCTTGTTCCTGAATTCAAAGGCGTTCCTCGTGTTGTACGGTTTCAGTATTTCGAGGAATTCCTGCATACGGTTCAGGTCCGCATTAAAGGTAGGAGGGAGTTGCCAGAGAATAATTCCCAGCTTTTCTTTCAGAACAGCAGCCCTTGAAAAAAATGCCTCAATAGGCTCTGAACAGTCTTTCAGTTTCTTTACATGGGTGATGAACCTGCTTGCCTTCAGGGAGAAGACGAAATCGTCGGGTGTTGCGGCATACCACTTGGCAAAAGTTTCCCTTTCCGGAAGACGATAAAAGGTAACGTTCAGCTCGACCGTGGAAAAGCGTCGGCAGTAATATTCGATCCAATGGTTTTTTGAGAGGTCTTCGGGATAAAAATTCCCCCTCCAATGATCATAGAGAAAACCGCTGCACCCAATCCTTAAGTAGGCCACTGTATTCTATTATATCATAAGAAAGGGGCAAGCGGGGGTGTTACCTCATAATCCTGATCACCCCTTCAAGTTGGGCGATTTTTTGCGTGAGCGCAGCAAGCTGCTTTTTATCCCTGACATCGAGGATGAAGGTGATATAAGCTTTTTTATCTTCTGTAGTGCTTGCCTTCAGCTGGCTGATATTCACTTCCACCGACGATATGAGAGCGCTGAGGCTCGCAATCATGCCGGGCTTGTCAACAGTTTCAAGGAATAACTTTACCGGTGTGGTAATATCGCCCTCTACTTTCCAATCAACATCAACAATCCGGGCGTCATCGACAGCTGTTTTATCCAGATTCGGACAGTCCTTGCGGTGGATCGTGACGCCCCTTCCCCGTGTTACAAATCCGACCAACGGATCTCCCGGTATCGGAAAGCAGCATTTGGCGGTATGATATAACACGTTGTCTACTCCTTTTATGGTGATACCCTTATGCTCTTTCGGCGGTTTTGCCGTCTTCGGGACAGGGATCTCCTCAACCGGTTTTTCCGGCAACAATTTATTGACAAATTGATGCGCAGACAATTTACCATGACCAATAAATGCATGGAGATCTTCCAGCGCCTGGATATTGAAAAATTTCAGGACCTTTTCCATTTCCTCCGATTTCAGCACTGACTGGCCGAGATCATGTCTTCTCAGTTCACTCTCGAGCAGTTTCTGCCCGAGTTCGATGCTCTGTTTCCGTTCTTCTGCCTTAATCCACTGTTTTATCCTGTTTTTTGCCCGCTGTGTTACGACGAATTTCAGCCAGTCCCTGCTTGGGCTCTGCGCAGGTGATGTCATAATCTCTACGGTATCGCCATTCCTCAAAGTGTACCTCAGGGGCACGATCTTTCCATTGACCTTGGCGCCGACACAACGATTGCCTACCTGGGTATGCACGCCGTACGCAAAATCTACAGGAGTTGATCCCACGGGCATTTCCTTTATCTCACCCATAGGGGTAAAAATATAGATAACTTCGGGGACAACCTCACCTTTGACTGCATCCAGGAAATCTTTTGCATCCGTCAGCTCTTTCTGGGCCTGCATCAGCTCTCTGAACCATGAAATATAGCGGTCGCTTTTTTCATCAATCCTGCTTTTTTCCTTGTATTTCCAGTGAGAGGCAATACCATGCTCTGCAATCATATGCATTTCCAGGGTCCTTATCTGAAATTCTACCCGTTCACCCTTTGGTCCTATGATAGTCGTATGGAGGGACTGATACATATTCGATTTTGGTACGCCGATATAGTCTTTAAACCTGCCAGGCACAGGAGACCAAAGAGAGTGGATAAGACCGAGGATTGCGTAACAGTTTGCTTTTGTGTCCGTGATTATCCTTAAACCGAGAACGTCGTGGACCTCTTCAAAGGTAATTCTCTGTGCCAGCATTTTCTGGTAGATTCCATAGTAATGTTTTATCCTCCATGAAACATCCCCGGGAATATGCTCTTCCTCCAGTTTGCGCCTGAATATTTCTGTCACATCCCGGAGGTATGCTTCCTGTTCTTCTTTTCTCGTGGCGACCTTTCTCTCGAGGTCATTATAAAGATCGGGCATGAGGGCCTTGAAACCGAGATCCTCAAATTCGGTCCGCAACCAGCCGATACCGAGCCTGTTGGCTATGGGCGCATAAATCTCGAGGGTTTCTGTCGCGATCCGCAGTCTCTTGTTTTCAGAAAGATGATGCAGGGTGCGCATATTATGGAGCCTGTCAGCGAATTTTATCAAAACGACCCGGATATCCTCTGCCATGGCGAGGATCATCTTTCTGAAGTTCTCGGCCTGAGCCTCCTCCCGGGTAGTGAATTCTATCCGGGAGATCTTAGTCAGAGATTCGACGAGAAATGCGATTTCCTGTCCGAAAATATTTCGAATATTTTCAACGGAAGATTCCGTATCTTCTATGGTGTCATGGAGAAGACCGGCGGCAATAGTTGTTACGTCCAGTTTCATATCGGCAAGGATAGCTGCAACTGCCAGGGGGTGTTCTATATACGGAGAACCTTCTACCCTTTTCTGAGTCCCGTGCGCTTCTCTCGAAAAGGCATATGCTCGGTTTAATACAGAAACCTCTGCGTCAGGGGTATAGGCCAGAATTTTCTCGATCAGGGATTCAATGGTGTAGTCGGTCATAATTTTCTATTATACAACTTCATTCCTGTTCAAAATATTAAGGCAAGGGATACGGTTCAATTTCCAAATTGAAATAAACTCCCTTTGTTTCTGTCTAAACCTTTCTTTGACTTCAATGGTATCACAATAGGCAAGGTTGAGCCCTCCGCTTCGTCTCCGGTCCCGAAAGGCAACGCCTATTCGGGATTACCCGTGATTTCGATTCGGAAATTGAACCGTATCCCTTGGTTTCTTGCACGGTGAGATATTTATTCTACGACAGCCTAACAGATGATATAAATCGGTAAGAGGTGCGCGAATCAGGCGCTCGGTCGCAGTGCCTTGAGATGAAGCTGAAGGCTTGTGTTTCCTTCCCATACATTGACACACGGGGTGAAAACGATGTCAACCGCCGGTGAGGTTCCAATCTTTTGATAGACCGGGGCCATATGAAACCCTATCGCGTCAAGAGAGCGGTTTTTCTGCCTGAGCTTCATCTTGAGATGCAGATCCTTCACAACCTTTGGATACAGAACTTCGAGTCCTTTTGAGCCCAGAAGAGGTTCGGGGTTCCCACATCCAAAGGGTTCAATCATGTCAAATTCTCTGGCGAGGTCGAACGTTATATCAGCGAGGTCTACCGTTGCGTCTATCTCGAGTACAGGAACAAAATCTTCAGGAGAGAGACTTTCTTCTGCCATACTGTTCATACATTCCTCAAAAGAGTGAATGTCGCTGACATTGACTTCCAGTCCCGCAGCCTGCCGGTGACCGCCAAAATCCCTTAAGTATTCCGTACATTGTGTGAGAGCCCGGTAAATATCAAAAGGAGGAATGCTCCGCGCTGAACCCCTCGCAACAGTTCCCTCTCTCGATAGAATAAACGTCGGACGATACAATGCTGCTGCAATCCTGGATGCGACTATGCCGATGACGCCCTTATGCCATCCTTCAGAGGAAAGGACGATTACAGAACGCACCCCTTTGTCCGCGAGCTGATGCATTGCTTCCTGGTAGACCACCTCCTCGACCTGCTGCCTCTCGGTATTGCATCTGTCCAGCCATAAAGAGAGATCAACGGCTTCATCTTCTGAATCGGTGAGCAATAACCTGACGACATTCTCTGCGTTCGAAATCCTTCCGGCTGCGTTTATCCGCGGGATCAGAGTGAAAAGGAGATGGCCTGTCTTCAATGTTTTTCCCTCAATCCCTGCAACTTGTTTCAATGCCCGTATCCCGGGACGGCAACTATTTTGCAGTAACTTTAGACCTTCTTTCACAAGAAGTCTGTTTTCACCCCATAGCGGTACAATGTCCCCCATTGTACCGAGGGTCGCAAGATCCAGTAAATCATGAACCGGGTTCTTGTC
>JAKLQR010000249.1 GCA_022013235.1 Thermodesulfovibrionales bacterium
GTGATCGTCTGCGATGACAATGTCGATCACTTCATTCATTGGGCAGATATCACAGAAGAAGAATCCTTTAAGGGGATCCTCGCTGTCAGACAGGTGCCATTTCCCGGAGATGAATCGATATGCATTTGCCCCCTCAGCATCAGAACCCTTTCATTCATCCAGCGTAACCCAGCCGTATCCCGTGCATTCAGGACAGTCTCATAATCAAACCCGACCCCTTTGTCTGCTATCTTGATAACCAGCGCCTGGTGATTTTTTGCAACGAACACCGATGCCTCATTCACGCAGGCATGACGCGCCACATTCGTTAATGCTTCCTGGACGATGCGGTATGCCGCGGTTTCAATTTCAGAAGGGAACCGCATATCGAGTCCTTCGTGCTTGAATCTTACCTTCACGTTCGTCTGGTTGGTGAACCTGTTGAAATGCCAGAACAAGGCGGGAAGCAGTCCAAGGTCATCGAGCATGGAAGGCCGCAGGTCAAGCGACATGTTCCTTACCCGTCCAAGGAGTTCCTGAACCAGATCTTGCACCTCACCCAGGCATGCGATGGTATTCTCAGAGGGCACTTTGATAAGCATGTCTATGGCAAGCTTCACTCCGGTGAGGGCCTGTCCGACCTCGTCGTGAAGTTCCTGCGCAATATAGCGCCGTTCTGCCTCCTGGACATCAATCAGCCGTTTCGAAAGTACCTGTAACTGTTCGGCATATTTCTGGAGCTTGTCCTCTGCATTTCTCCGTTCGATGATCTCACTCTCGAGTTCTTTAATGACAGCTTCGAGCTGAAATGTCCGTTCGACAACCCTCCGCTCGAGTTCTTCATTTAATTTTCTGATCTCCTCTTCAGCCCGTGTCCTTTCTGTCACATCCCTGACCACAACAACCGCGCCAATAACGTTCCCTTCTTCAAGAATCGGTGCGCTGGTATATTCAACCGGCAGGCGGGTACCGTCTTTTCTCCAGAGCACTTCATCGCCCACCTTATAGATCAGCCCGTTTCTCAGTGTATCCAGAATCGGGCACGTTTCCCTGTCATAGGGAGTCCCATCAGTCCTGGAGTGCCGTAAGATGAAATGCGCGTTCTGCCCCAGAAGTTCATAATCATCATATCCGGTCATAAAAAGCAACTCCGGGTTCACAAAAATCGTATTTCCGTCCTTGTCGACACCATAAATGCCTTCACCTACCGATTCAAGGATCAACCGCTTCTGATAGAGATTCTGTTCGAGTTCTCTTTGAATCCGCTTCTGCTCGGTTATATCCGTAAGAACTGCAAAACTCCCCTTGAACAGTCCCTGGGCGTCGAATATCGGCTGTGGAGATACAACGGTATGAATTTTCTGTCCGTTTTTTTTCGTCCAAACGACCTCATACGATCCGCTGTCGCCTTTTGTACGGCGGTTCAGTTGTTTTTGCATCTTTGCCCGGTTTTCTTCATCAAGGAATTCAAAGACATGCCTTCCGATCATCTCTTCCTGAGAATGGCCTACCAGCTCGCAGGTCTTATTATTCACAAACGTAATAAAACCTTTTTCGTTGAGCACGCCGAGACCCTCATTCATTGTATCAATGAGCATCTGGTAGCTATCCTTGCTCTTCCGGAGGGCAGTTTCGGCATCTTTGATTCTGATCATTGCCTGGATCCGGGATAAAAGCTCATGGCCTGAAACAGGGCGCACTATATACCCGTCCGCGCCTTCATCAAGACCATAGGCCTGCTTTTCGGAAGATATCTCCATGCCGGAAATGAGCATTACATATGTTCCGGCCAGATCAGGGTCTGCTTTTATTTGTCTGCAGATATCGATGCCGTTGATGTCCGGCAGCATGACATCAAGGAGGATCAGGTCAGGGTGTTCTTTCCGCACCAGTGAAAGGCCTTCTCTTCCATTCGATGCTTCGAGAACTTCATGCCCTGCGTGGCGCAGGAGGCTTGAATTGATAAAGAGGAGTTCCGGATCATCATCAACACAGAGGATTTTTGCTCTCATTACTTTTTCTCTGCTCCCCAGAAAATCGGAAACGTTACCCGTACTTTTTTAGTATATCATAAATCAGCAGCCGGATTCGGCAATTCATGAACCCCTTGGCAGGGAAAATGCTTTGTTTAGTACAATAAAGCATGAATTATTTTTTATCGCAGGATGTAGTCCTGAAATGGCTCGAAACACCTTCTGTGTACCATATCACGAAAGACGACCTCTATGAACTCGATGAAACGTCCTTTGCGTTCCTGAGGGAATGCGCTTCTGACCGCGGATGCCCCTCAGATGACCGAAAGTTTGTCGATTACTGTCTGGGAGAGGGGATTCTCACACGCATCAAAACTCCCGTAAAGCGCCCGCCTGTTCTCAAGTCGCCGGAGCCTTCCCTGCGCTACCTTGAATTGCAGATCACCGAACGATGCAACCTGAAATGCAGGCATTGTTATATCCATAAGGATGTCCTTTCAGAACTGTCGTTCGTCGATATCAGGACTGTCCTGAAGGAATTCGAAGCGATACAGGGGCTAAGGGTCATGATTACCGGCGGTGAACCCCTTCTGCACAGCAGATTTCCTGAAGTGAATGCATTGCTCCCCGAATTTGCATTCAGAAAGATCCTGTTTACAAACGGCTTGCTGGTTGACGAACAATTCCTTGAGGATCTCTCTGTCGACGAAATCCAGGTCAGCATAGACGGGCTTGAAGACGCCCACGACGCATTAAGGGGCAAAGGGTCTTTCAGAAAAGCGATGGATGCAGTGAGCAGAGCGCTTGACGCCGGATTTGAAGTCTCTGTCGCGACCATGGTCCATGCAAGGAACCTTGCCGACTTTGATACAATGGAAAGGATATTCAAAGAGAGAGGAATAAAGGACTGGACCGTCGATGTCCCTTGTGTATACGGCAGGCTTAAGAGCAACAGAGACTTTCAGATCAGTCCCGAACAGGGCGGAAAATATCTGCGATACGGGTTTGGCGAGGGCTTCCATTCAAGCACTCCCGGATTTGCCTGCGGGATGCATCTCATGAGCATTATGGCCGACGGGAGTATTGCCAAATGCACCTTTTATGGTGATCAGCCTGTCGGCCGGATCAGTGACGGCCTGAGGGAATGCTGGCAGAGGATTACCCCGGTGAGACTTGATGAACTGGCCTGTGACTGTGAACACCTCGAAGCCTGCAGGGGAGGATGCAGATACAGGGCTGCCTTGCTTGGCAATCCTTACGGGAAAGACCTTTACAAATGTTTTTCATATGATATAATGAAAAAAATATGAATTTCCGGGAATGAATCCCGGATTCCTCTACGAAAGGGGGGGTGTTGTATGACAATCAAGAAAGTCTCGAAGAGGGTTTCCTTAACCTGCAAATGCAAGAGTTCCTGTTAAGCGTCTGCGATTAGCTTTGCGGAAAAAAAAGGGAGGACGGTGTATCCGTCCTCCCTTTTTTTTAATGTCTATTATTTAGTGTCTGTTTATAAACGCAGGGTTTGTCATCCTCCGGCTTGACCGGGGGATCCAGTCCCGAAAGCTTTCGGGATGATAATACTGGATTCCCGCCTTCGCGAGAATGACGAATTTTTATCGGAATCGCACTTTATAAACAAACTCTACTTAATGGTTACGCCCAAGGGGTGCCGCCGTCAACGATGCTGTGCTCTTCCCACATAAACCAGTTCCCGGTGTCGTTCAGAAAAGAAAAGGTATTGGAAAAAATGGCATAATGCTGTTCCTCCTCCTTTATGAGACGTTTGAACAGGTTTTTCTCTTTTTCCTGCTTTGCCTCTGCCTCAGCTTTCTTGTAGAATTCCACCCCTTCCTGTTCCATCTTCATGGCTATCTGAAAGGCCTCAAGTTCATCCTTAGTCGCCTCCACCTTCTTCATCATGGCGTCTTTTAAAGACTCGAAGACCGTTTTTATGTTTTTCATCGGGCTGGCTTCCTGCACGGTAATATCCACCTCTTTGAATATCTGCGAAAGCATCTGCAGATGCCTCTTTTCATCTTCCGTGACACTGAGAAACATCTTCTTCCCGGCCGGATGGGTCGTTTTTTCTGCAGCTTCCCGGTAAAAGTCTATTGCGTCTTTTTCCATTCTGATCGCTATTTCGATGGCATTCATTGCATCCTCCTGATAGAGAAGTTTGTAAATTTCAGTTTAACCGTTTTTCGGGAGATAATCAACGTCGTTGCCGTCACCCGTGAGGTCAGTACTTCTCGAATCTGACAAACTCGTCGATATTTCTCCTGAACGCTCTCGGGAGGAGCGTTATCCCTGATTTGAGATATCCCACGGCAACAAGCATCGGGATAATCTTGTTTGCGGGGACGCCGAACTCATTTTTCACACAGTCTTCATCGAACCCGTCCATTGGATGGGTTTCGAGTCCCAATCCTTTTGCAGCGAGCATCAGATTCATTGCGAACAAAGCGGTATTCTTTACCGCGAATACCTTCCTCTTCAGACTGTCTTCAGTGCTCTGGATATTTCTGGCCATATCTGCATAGGTTTCCCTCATCTCCGGCTTTAGATATCCCAGTTCCACCCAGCTGTCAAGCATACGGTCGAGATTCTCTTCCAGCCCCCTGGGATCGGCAACCATAATGAGCACTGCGGATGCCTCTTCCACCTTCGGCTGGTTAAAGGCGCACACTCTTAAGGCCTTTTTTCTTTCAGGGTCCCGTACCACAATCACCTTCCACGGCTGAAGGTTGAAAGAAGAGGGAGCCAGGTTTGCAATCTCCAGAAGCTCTCTCAGCGTATTTTCAGGGATTGTTTTTCCTGGTTCGAAGAAATTTATTGAACGTCTCTCCCTTATTGTTTGAATGATATCCATAGGCTGCTCCTTTTCTCTCATCATATCACATTCGAAATTAATATCAAGATTAATTATAATAAAAACTCATTACTGTCCGGTTAAAATAGGACCCCTTGAAGGGGGTCTTCCACTCTCATTTTCAGTCTTTCGGGCTTCAGGGTCAGGATATCAATAAGAGCCTTCCTCTCAAAAAGCATTTCTCGAATAACACGACTGAGCTGTAA
>JAKLQR010000250.1 GCA_022013235.1 Thermodesulfovibrionales bacterium
TACGGCAGGGGACCTTCAGGCACCGCGATCTGTACAAACAGACCAGCAGTCTTTAATGATATTTCGACTGACCATGGATTAGCACCCTGGCGGGAGGATGCACTGAAGCGCGGCTATGCATCTGTTATCGGTCTGCCTCTTATTATCAATTCTGATAGTATCGGCGTAATTACGATCTGCGCAGGTGAATTTGATGCATTTCATGACGATGAAGTCAAACTGCTTACTGAGCTGTCAAACGATCTGGCTTACGGTATCGCAGCGCTGAGAATACGGAAAGAGCACCAACACTTTGAAGAAGCGCTTCAGGAAAGTGAAGAAAAATTCAAAAGTGCTTTTAATTATGCAGCGATAGGCAAGGCATTAGTTGGTATCGACGGGCGCTGGCTCCAGGTCAATAAGGCATTGTGCAACATTGTCGGCTATTCAGAGCAGGAGTTGCTGTCCAGGACTTTTCAGGACATTACATATCCCGATGACCTTGATGCTGATCTTGGATATGTCAGGAAGATGCTGGCAGGCGAAATTCAGACATACCAGATGGAAAAGCGTTATTTTCATAAACTCGGCCATATCATTTGGGTTTTGCTCAGCGTATCAGTGGTATGCGATCAAGATGAAAATCCATTATATTTTATATCTCAGATACAGGATATCTCTGCGCGCAAGAGAGCTGAGGAACAACTGAGAATATACCGTGACAATCTTGAAAAGACTGTAAAGGATCGCACGGCAGACCTGGAGCATACGGCAGAGGAGCTTAAACTACAAAAGAACGAAGCATACATTTCAAAGTTTCAAGCTGAGGCTGCAACAAGGGCTAAGTCTGACTTTCTCGCCAACATGAGCCATGAACTGAGGACGCCGCTCAACTCGGTAATCGGGTTTTCAGAGATCCTTCAGGATGAGATGTACGGAACTCTCAATGAAAAGCAGAAGGAATACTTGAGTGACATCCTTAGCAGCGGTCAGCACCTCCTGAACCTTATCAATGATATTCTTGACCTGTCAAAAGTAGAAGCCGGCAAGATGGAACTTGAATTGAGCAGATTTACTCTTAGCGATGTTCTTAACACAGCCATGACAATGCTCAAGGAAAAGGCGATAAAGCATATGATACGTCTGAACCTTGAGATTCAACCTGATGCAGTTATGGAGATAGAGGCGGATGAAAGAAAGTTAAAACAGATCATGTTTAACCTAATGAGCAATGCAGTGAAGTTCACGCTGGACGGAGGCTCCGTGCATGTTCATGCACGGAAAGTCAGGAGTCAGGAGGTGGGGGTAAAAAAGAAGTCTCCGAACTCCGAACTCAATACTCCGAACACGACAGAGATTTCATAGAAATATCTGTCGCTGATACCGGCATTGGAATAAAGCCGGCGGACATGGATAAGCTTTTTAAGGAATTCACACAAATTGAAACAGTATACGAAAAGAAATATCATGGGACAGGACTCGGACTTGCACTGACAAAAAAGCTGGTTGAACTTCACGGCGGGAGAATTTGGGTCGAGAGCGAGTATGGGAAGGGATCGAAATTCGGTTTTGTAATACCGGTGAAACAGTGAATAGTTAACAGTGAATAGTGAGAAAACAAGGAGTTACTAATGAGTTCATAAGTAAAGCCATACACCCTCACCCTTGCCCTCTCCCCTCAAGGGAGAGGGGACTTAAGAATCGCCCCTCCCTTGAGGGGAGGGGATAAAGGGGAGGGTGTTTAAATGTGTCCTTACTTATGATCTCCTTAGTAAAAGGGTGTGAATCTGAGAAGCTGAGCGTTGGACACAAAAATTGCCGGACACGGAGAAATGAGCTTTGAAAATGACTACAGTAAAAGTAATGATATGAGGAATACAAGTTTTTCTCTGGAAATGCCTGCTTTCTTCAGGATGTTCTGCAGAGTACCTTTTTTAAGGGGTTTATTGCTGTGCACCGGCACGGGAACTGTGATTTTCCCTTCTTCTGTCTGCTTCTGGTATATCCGATGGCTGCCGGTTTGCCTTACAAATATAAAATCCTCTTTTTCGATTGCCCTGCAAAGTTCCTGCCCGCTGACCTGCGGCAGTTTAGCCATTTACGACAAGCTCAAGTTCCTGTATCTGGCGTGCCCTGGAAAAATGCGGGATATTTTCAATGCCGACTACTTCAATATAGCCTGTAGCAGCATCTCTAAGCATATAAATAGCTTCTTCAACAGTTTCGCCTTCTGTTGTTATATCAAGTTCCGGGCAGTAAACCACATAACCGCCTTCTTCGGCAGGACTGAGTTCAGCAGTGATTTTTACTTTCTTCATATAAGAATGATAAAAGATGGGGTGGTTTATGTCAAGAACACGAATTACACAAACTTTTAAAACGAGGGACGACAGACACGACAGACATGACTCACACAAGGAACAAAAAAAGAAACGTAGATACCTACGGGCAAGCCCATGGAACTCTGATAAAGTGTTAAAATAGGGGTAGGTGCAAAATGGATATAAACAAAAAAAGAGTGCTTATTGTAGATGACAATAGTAAAAGCAGACGTATTTTTGATGCTCATTGTACTTCAATGGGCTTTGAGACAGTCATGGCAAATAATGGTGAGGAGGCAATGGAAATTCTTGCTGGAGATCCGTATTTTGACCTCATAATCACCGATGTCATGATGCCGTATATGACCGGCTTTGATCTAACAAAGAAACTGGCGCTGTCTGCAAGGACAAAAGAGATACCAGTTATCGCAACCAGTGCATTTCACGATTGGAAGAAGGCAAGGGCAGCATATGAATTGATAGTGGATGGTTTTGTCCCTAAACCAGTGATGAAAGATGTCCTTAAGAAAGAAATAGAAAAAATTATGGGCGCTAAGCTCTGAAATAACAGGGAAGTAGATGTCCCTGATAGTACAGGGAGGATACATGCCTCAAAAGATCCTTATCGTAGAAGATAACGAAAATAACCGGCGTTTGGTTCGAGATGTTTTAGTTTATCACGGCTATGAGACTATCGAAGCAGAGAATGGGGGGGAAGGGATAAAAATGGCTAAGGAACTGCAGCCTGCTTTGATTCTCATGGATATCCAGATGCCGCTCATGAACGGCTATGAGGCAACAAAGATACTGAAAAATGACCCTCACACAAAACATATCAAAATTGTCGCCGTCACATCATTTGCTATGATGGGAGATAGAGAACAAATTCTTAAATCAGGGGCTGATGATTATATAGCAAAGCCGGTAGACACGAGAGCGTTGCCGGAGATTGTAAAAAAGCTTTTGAGGGTGAATGTATGATTACTTCAAATGCGAAGATCCTCTGCGTTGATGACGAGCCGGACCTGCTGAATATTACTGAAGACATCCTTCGTTCGGCAGGTTACGAAGTTATTCGGGCTACAACA
>JAKLQR010000251.1 GCA_022013235.1 Thermodesulfovibrionales bacterium
ATTTGGATAACAAGAATAAAAAATTGCAGGAGGTGCGCTAAAAAACAGCATCAGTATTAGCTTTCATATCCACATATCAGCAAATGCCTTTATAGGCTTTACTCTACAGGTATGCTTATAGTAAATGCATTTTTTGGGTTAAATACTGTGCGTTCACCAATTTCTTATGGTGAATACCGGATGTATTTTTCCCAGATCGAGAGGAGTTCCGAAGTTGCCCTAAGATCCCCTGCACAGTATCGTGCTATGTCGATATGTTTCCCTGACTTGTAGAGGTCTCTTACCTCATATCCTGTAATGCCCTCTTCCTTGGGGCTTTTGATGCCGAATGTCCTGCACCACATGTCGAGGCTGAACTTCCTCCGTGAAGCGCCTAAAAAAGAGAGCTGGTCCAGAAGGTCTATATGTACCTCATGATATCTGTTCGGCATCAGATCTCTTGAAGGTTGGATCCTGTGGACTGCGGAACGGATCATAAGAAAGGGACAGTCGAAGCTCCTGCCGTTGAATGTCACAAATTGTTTATGGTCTTTTATGATTCGCCAGAATTTTCCGATGATCTCCTTCTCGGTTCCTGTCTCGAATCGGATATTCTCTTCCTCGAAGGGGAGAAGAGGGTCACCCGAGGTCTGAAAGAACACGGATCCTTTCCCCGTACCCGGGTCGAGCAACCCTATTGCGATTATCTCCGCAGTTTGAGGGTGCAGGGAGAGGCGGTCCTTGATCTCCTCCTGCTCGCTCTCTGTTTCGGCGTACCGGAGAAGATATTCCTGGGTTGCTGCATCGAGGGAATCAAAATCCCTGCCGAACGTTTCTATGTCAAATATGATCCTGGACATCGTACACCTATTATATCTTGCTTTCTGGGAGAAGCAGAAAAAATGCTGAGTCAGTATCAACGCTGATTACCGCATTCTTAATTGTGTACTCAAGCACATGACCTCCAGCCCGCCGGTCTTCGGTGAGGAAATGGAAGTGATACCCGGTGGAGTTGAGCCCCTTCATCACATCCGGAAAACGGAACCCCGCGATTGAGCCTTTGCTATCCCGGAATTCAAATATCGTCTGCTTTCTGATAACGTCTTTGAGAGGAGGATAGGGTTTCGTCTGCTTTGGGACACTCCTTGTTTTGATATACGAAAAATCTCCTTCTATCCTGAAAGTATAGATTACATTTTCTGCCGGCAGGAGGTTGTTCAGGTACTGTTCGAATTCACCTCTATCCATCGGTGAATCAAGAAGGAAAGTCTTCTCTGCCTCAAAGAAGGTCATTACCGCAAAAGGGGTTGTTGCTGAATCCATAACGGTATGGACTGACCCGTCTGCCCTTACCTGAAAAAATTGGCCGTCTATAGCTACCATCTCACCGTCAAGGTCCTGAAAAGTACCCAGCCCGGTGTCACCGTGCTCCCGGAGTTCTCCAAAAGTGAACGTCCCCTCGTAGCCTCCTTCCATGAGGGCTTCGAGTGTCGATGTCTGGAATACGGTATCCCTGGTATTTGCGGAGTGGCAACATCCGGACAAAAGGAAGACCGCTGACAGGAAAAAGAAGGAGAGCAAAACATTCAGATTCTTGCGCATTGCCCTGCATGTATCCGCGCGGGCCTGTCCTGAAGAAGCTCTGGCCGGAATTGTCTTTTTTCTCACTATGCCGGAAACTCCCTGTACAATTCCATCGCTATTACGAAGCCTTCGGGAGTTCCTTGAATATCTTCCAGGTCTTTAAGAGGTCAATTGCCCTCTGCATCTGAATGTCGTCCTTTTCATCGATTTCTACCGGGATCATTTCCTCCTGGACGTCGGATTTTTCTTCAGCATCGCCGTTCATTAAATGCCCTTCAAGATCTTTTTCCCGTATCACCGGGTGGCTCTTTTTCCCGTCCTTTACTTCCGGTTTGACAACGATGTCCGGAGCGATGCCGGTTGTCTGAATTGATATGCCTTTAGGCGTGTAATACCGTGCAGTGGTGAGTCTGAGCGCAGAACCGTCTCCGAGCGGTATTACCGACTGAACAGAACCTTTTCCGAAAGTCTGGGTTCCGATGAGCACAGCTCTGTCCCAGTCCTTGAGTGCGCCGGCGACGATTTCCGAAGCACTTGCACTCCCCTGATTCACGAGTACCACCATGGGCAGCGAGAAGTCTATGCTGTTCTTTCCGCTCCGGTATTCTGTCTTGGACCCCTTTTTGTCCTTGATGAATACGACCAATTTCCCCGGGGGAAGGAACTTGCTCGAGACGTCAACAGCGCTGTTGAGAAGCCCTCCCGGATTATTCCTCAAATCAAGAATAAGAGAGGTAATATTCTGTTTCATGAGACTTTCGAGAGCCTGGGAGAGGTCATCGGCGGTCTGTTCCTGGAACTGGTTGAGTTTTATGAGACCGATATTGTCGTCGATCATTTTGGATTTCACACTCTTGATTTTAATGACCTCACGGACGATGGTGAAGTCTTTGGCTTCTTTCCAGCCCTCACGAAAAATAGATATCTTCACTGATGTCGAGGGGACTCCCCTCATCTTGCTCACGGCATCGTGAAGCGTCATCTCTTTTGTGAATTCGTTGTTGATCTTGATGATCTTGTCACCTGCTTCTATCCCTGCCTTGTATGCGGGAGTATCTTCTATCGGCGCAATCACGGTAAGCATTCCATCTTTTATCCCGATCTGAATGCCGAGTCCCCCGAATTCGCCCCTGGTATCCACCTGCATCTCCTTGTATTGATCAGGGGACATGAAGGCGGAATGGGGATCGAGAGAGCTGAGCATGCCTTTGATGGCGCCATAGACCAGATCTTTCGGTTTGGAATCCTCGACATAATTTTTCCTGACGATTGAGAGCGCCTCGGTAAAGACTTTCAGTTCCTCATATCCGTCTGCCTGCGCAGAGACGCTGTTGATTGTCCATCTTCCGATAAAAATGCCTGCCGCAACGATTGTGCAGACAAGAACTGCGTTTACGATCATCTTTGTGTTCAAAATCTTCTTCGTCATTCTTTCTCTATCCTCCACAGTTTATCTTCTTCGTAACCATTGCAAAGGATCAAGGGGTTTCCCTTTATACCGGAGTTCGAAATACACACCCGGTGAATTCACAATACCGGAATTTCCGACCCTTCCAATTATCTGTTTATCTTTTATTATATCTCCAACGCTTGCAAAAATCTCTGACAAACTTCCATACAGGGTATGGTATCCGTCCCCATGGTTGAGAATTACAAGCTGTCCGTATCCTTTGAACCACTCTGCAAAGACTACCTTGCCGCCGTAGACTGCTTTTGCAGCAGAATCCGAACCGGACTGTATATAGGTGCCGCTTCTGAAAATCGGGGTATTGAACTGCGGGTCCCGTTGTGATCCGTATTGTACGACCACCTTTCCGTCTACCGGCCAGGGGAGCTTCCCCTTGAGTTTTGATAAGCCTTTCCCCTCGAACTTTTCATCCTGCGCTGCTTTTTCAGACTCCCTGATGATATCGAGGATTTTTTCGGATGCGTCCTGCAGTTCGCGCAGCATTCTTTTGTACGATGCTTCCTCCCTTTTCACCGAAGCGAGCAGGGTTTCTCTGCTCTTTTTCTTCTTTCCGAGGGATTCCTCCTCGTCTTTCACCTTTTGCCTGTTTCTTATCAAATCGGTCTTGAGGGAGACGAGCTGCCTCTCTTTCCTGTTCAGCCCCTCGATATTTTCTTTGTAGTTATTCAGGAGTCTGTTTTCATGGACTGCAATATACTGCAGATATTTTGTAGTTTTCGAAAGCTGCACAATGTCATCGGCATTCAGCAGCAGCATTACGGTGTCTGCATCCCGTCCATACCGTTGTATTGCGCGAAGTTTTCTTTTTAACCATTCGCGCTGTTTTTCAAGGTTGCTTCTGTTTACGGTAATCTCGGCTTCGACCTGGGTAATTTTTGACTCTGTATATGCCAGGCTGTTCTTGTATTTTCTGAGTGCGGACTCGGTCATCTTCAGTTGTTTGTTCATATTTTCGATATCGGAGAGAACCGAATATTCCCGTTTCTTGACATGTTCCAGCTTCTTTTTGTGCGTATCGATCTCTTTCTGTATTTTATTGTATTCTTCATGTGGCGAGACGGCCATGCAGGGACGGGGAACTGCGAATAGACATACGAGAGAGAACAGCAGAACGAGAACTCCGATGAGTATGCCGGGTTTTTTCTTACCCCTCATTAGTACCGAATTCTCCCGATTGCGATTATAGCCCCGGCTATCCCGAGGAGGAGACCGGCTGCAGGAAGAGCGAGAAACAATTCCACTGGGAAATACATGGAGTTCAGAAGCGGAAAGGTCTGGCTCAGCTTGAAAATGAAAGTATAGTAAAGCGATACGAGGGTGATGCAGCTGATCAGTCCGCCCCCTGTGCCGATCACCGCGCCTTCTATCAGGAATGGAGTCCTGATGAATCCTTTTGTCGCTCCGAGGAGCTTATAGGTCTTTATTTCCTCGTCCTTTCTGTAAAAAAGTATCTTCACCGTGCTGTAGCAGATGAAGATCATCCCGGTTGAGAGAACAATGAGGAATACCAAACCGATGGTGTTCATACCTTTCCTTACGGAATGGAGCGAAGCAAGGAATTTTTCGCCGTATTCGATTTCGCTTATCCCTGCCTGTTCCTTCAGTTTCGCGGTAAGCTTTTTTACAGACTCGGGTCCGAGAAGCTGGGCTTTGAGTTTAATCTCTATTGAATTCGGCAGGGGATTCTCTCCCAGGCCGTCGAGAATATATTCGGTATTTCTGAGAGTAGCCTTAAGTTCCCTGAAGGCTTCATCTTTCGGAATGAAAAACACCCTATCCACTGAAGGGTCTTGTCTGATCCCTTCGATAAGGGTATCAATTTCCTCACGCGCCAAAGAGTCCTTTAGATAGAGCATGATGGAAAATTTTTCAGGGAGCTTCTTCGTCATGAGATCGATATTGTATACGGTGAGGAGCGTTATGGCGGTAAAGAGGAGGCCGATAGCCATGGTGAGCATGGAGAGAAAATTAATCCATTTTTCGTGCAGGAGGCTCGATATCGCCACTCTGAAAGAATAAGGAAGAGACATCACCCGATCCCCTCTCCGACGAAATTCCCGAAGTCGAGCTTCAGGGTCCTTTTCCCGGTATCCCTGAACAATTCTCTGTTGTGGGTGGCGATCAGGATTGTGGCGCCCCGCGCGTTGATCTCTTTGAATGTTCTAATGATCCCCGCTGAAGTATCCGGGTCCACATTCCCTGTGGGTTCGTCGGCAAGTATAAGAATTGGTTCCGCAACGATTGCCCGCGCAATAGCAATACGCTGCTGTTCCCCGCCTGACAGGGCATGAGGATAGTTGTCAGACTTATGTCTCAGATTTACTATTTTCAGCGAGTCGAATACCCGCGCCTTTACTTCTCTTTCGTCGACTCCCCTGATCCGCAGCGCGATCGCTACGTTTTCAAATACGCTCATGTTGTATAACAGTCTGAATTCCTGGTATACAACGCCGATCTTTCTTCTTAGCACAGGGACGTCGGAATCTCTCATAGTGTTGATTTCCCAGCCGGACACAAACACGGAACCCTCATCAGCTCTTTCTGAAAGATAAATAAGTTTGAGGAGAGTCGATTTACCGGAGCCGCTTGGCCCGGTAATAAAGACCATTTCACCCCTTTCGACGGAAAAAGAGACCTTCCTGAGGGCGGTATGATTGTCGTAGTGCTTTGAAACGTCCTCGAACCGGATCATGCCTCAGTATTGTCCCGTAACAGCCTAATTATGAGCGCTGGTATCATTTCAGTGCCTTCCTGATCGTCTTCACAATTTTATCCGGAGTCAGGCCGTAGAATTTCAGGAGTTCTTCTGAACTGCCGGAGCAGCCGAACTCGTCTCTGATGCCTATTTTGACAACCGGAACAGGATAGTGTTCAGAAAGAAATTCGCTTACCGCACTTCCCAGTCCTCCGATGATCGAGTGCTCTTCCGCAGTGACGAGAACGCGGCACGACTTTGCAGCCTTGAGCAGGGTTTTCGTATCGAGCGGTTTTATCGTTGACATGTTGATGACGCCTGCGTCGATACCGTTCTTTTTCAGAATTTCCGCAGCCTCAAGCGCCATGGAGACCATAATCCCTGCTGCGATGATATTTGCGTCTTTCCCCATACTAAATACATGTGCTTTCCCTATCTTAAACCGGTATCTTTCGGGCATAACCGAGGGTACCTTGGACCTGCCGAGCCTCACATACACTGGACCGAAATATTCATCTGCAATCGCATTGATAACCTGCGTTGTCTCATACCCGTCAGAGGGCACGATCACCGTCATGTTCGGAAGCACCCTCATGAGTGCGATATCTTCCACTGCCTGATGAGACGCTCCGTCTTCGCCGACGGTAATGCCGCTGTGTGTTGCAACGAGTTTGACATTCAGATTCGAGTAGCATACAGTCTGCCGTATCTGTTCCCAGGCACGCCCTGTTTCAAAGACCGCAAAAGTGGATGCAAAAGGGAGTTTCCCTGTTAACGAAAGTCCGCTTGCCATTCCGATCATATCCTGCTCCGCGACCCCTATATTAAAAAATCTATCCGGAAAAACTTTTCCGAATTTCCCTGTCTTTGTCGAGCCTGAAAGGTCCGCATCGAGGACCACAATATCCAGTCGCCGTTTCCCTAATTCGAGCAGTGCTTCACCATATGCATCCCGGGTTGCTACAGCTTTATTTGCCATTTTCATCAAGCTCCTTTAGCGCTTTTTTGAGCTCCTCCGGGGTAGGCGCCATGCCGTGGTACTGGACCTTGCCCTCGAAGAAAGATATCCCTTTCCCCTTTACGGTACGTGCAACAATCATAGTCGGTTTGCCCTTTACAGTCTCTGCCTGATTGAGTGCATTCACGATGGCTGCCATATCATGTCCGTTGATGTCAAAGACGTTCCACCCGAATGCCTCCCATTTCTTCACGATCGGCTCGATATACATCACTTCGCAGCAGTGACCGTCAATCTGAAGACCGTTATTGTCAACAAAGGCACACACGTTATCGAGCTTGTAGTGCGCTGCAGTCATCGCCGCTTCCCATACCTGTCCTTCCTGAATCTCGCCGTCGCCGAGGAGACAGTATACCCGTGAACCCAGTCCGTCCAGTTTCAAGCCTGCAGCAATGCCGTTTGCGATAGAAAGGCCCTGCCCCAGAGAACCTGTCGAAATCTCGATTCCGGGGAGAGTTTTGGAACAGGGATGTCCCTGGAGGGGACTCCCCAATTTTCTCAATGTCTTCATGAGCGATTTACTGAAGTATCCTGACAGAGCGAGCGCTGCATAGAGCAGGGGAGCGGCATGTCCCTTGGAAAGAATGAACCTGTCCCTTTCCCTCCATTTCGGATCTTTCGGGTTGTGTCTCATCTTATGGAAGTAGAGTGCGGTAACGATATCCGCTGCTGAAAGGGACCCGCCTGTATGACCGGATTGTGCCGCTGTCAGCATTTTGAGGATTTCCTTCCTCAGTTCCTTTGCTTTTTCCTTCAGTTCGATAACTGTTGTCTGTGACACCTTAGCCATTTCATCTATTCCTTTTCAAAATGTAATTGAGGAGTATATCATCGAGGCTTTGTGTTGCCTGCATTCTCTCTCCGACATTTTCTGTCTCAGGGAGAGGTTCTTTTTCTTTCCCGGGCTGCGCCTGTTCAGGCTGCACCGGCTGCGGCATTTCTTTCTCTCTGAATTCTCCACTGTATTTCCCGGCCAGAAGTGCTTTTATCATAACCTTATGCTGTTTCTTCATGATATCCCTGGCTTTCTCCTTAAAGTCAGGGTCATTCACGATATGCGCATAACTTGTCTTTTTTGAAGCGAGGATTGCACCTTGTGAATAGAGAAGGGTTACAATTACGGGATTTTTCCGCCCGCTGTCCTCTGTCTGAATATGATATACCGTATCTTTATAAGTTATGTTTGTATTATATCCGACAAGCATCGCTTACTAATTATATATATCAGGGGAGTAAAAAGAAAAGGGGTTGAATAAAGTCTGAATAGAGAGGTTCATTTGCAAACTTTAGTAGTAAGACAAATCATACTTTTGTTCTGTTGACTCTAAAACCCCGGAATTTTAAAGTTAAGTATGAGTGAGAAAATATCCGAAAAAACAGTCTCCCTTGCGAACAGGGAGAACTTTCAAGGGAATACGGAAAGGCCGGAGATCCGCTGTAAAGCACTCGATATCGGGCTTGAGTCATTTGTCGTATGCCTTGAGGAGACCCCCTGGACATGCACTCACTCATTTCATTTTGGAGGCAAACATTTCTGCAAATGGCCTGCTCGTGTGCATGCTGCCAAGACATGCAAAAAATGACGGTTCAGCCGGAACGACACAACAAAAAGGTTATTCTCAGTCTTCAGTTATAAGGGTCGATATTCCAAAGACTATACCCCACATAGTAAATTCCTGATCGACACCACTTTCTCACAGAAGCAAACGCTTCCGCGTAAGATGAAAATTCTATGTGTTTCTTTTGATAATCAATTATTTGAGGATAAACTGATTTTTCAAGACTTGATAATCATATAAAGGCACCTCCCGGCATATCAGATGAAAAATCATCTGATATGCTTTGGGAAAGAGCTCAAACTTTACCCATGGAGGTGTCTTATGAAATTGTACGCGGCTTTCGATTTGCATTCAA
>JAKLQR010000252.1 GCA_022013235.1 Thermodesulfovibrionales bacterium
CGAACATTGAGAGTCCGATTATCCATATCACCTATAAATCTCTCTCGCAATATATACACAAACAGAACTTGTATTCGAGCATATCCGCACAGGAAAAAGTGAAGGCGGGAAAACCCGGGAAGGTTTCTCCATTCATGATCGTGATAAAGACGGCAGAAAAATTCTTTGAGGTTTATATCTTCAAAAAAGGTTTTCTGGATGGATTCCATGGCCTGATCGCTGCAATCGGTGCAACATGGGCAGCCTTTTTTAAACATGCGAAAATCTGGGAATTAACCCGCAATAAATATTCTCCGCTCCCATAAGGACATGCCGTTATCTCCGCTTCTTTGAATGCCATCTTAATGCGGTCTCCACAATCGTTCCGATATCCGCAAACTGCGGTCTCCATCCCAGGGTAGCTATTGCCTTTTGACTGCTGCCGATCAGGACAGGCGGGTCTCCTGCGCGTCTTTCTGTTTCGATCACCCTGAAATCTCTGCTGCTGATCCGCTTCACCGTGTCAATCACTTCTCTCACCGAATGGCCTGTCCCGTTGCCGAGATTAAAGGAATCACTGGTCTCCCCGTCTTTCACATATTCAAGCGCTTTTATATGCACGTCCGCCAGGTCCATGACATGGATATAATCCCGAATGCATGTGCCGTCTTTTGTCGGATAATCGGTGCCAAATATCCTGATGTCTTCTCTCCTGCCTAACGCGGCATCTATAGCCAGAGGAATGAGATGTGTTTCAGGGTCATGCTGCTCCCCGATTTCTGTGTCAGGGTCAGCGCCTGCAGCATTAAAATATCTCAGGTTAATATGTTTTATGCCATATGCGCTGTCGTAGTCTTTTAATATCTCCTCAATCATGAGTTTGCTCCTGCCATAGGGATTGACCGGTTTCTGGGGATGGTCTTCAGGAATCGGTACTGTACCGGGGATTCCATATGTCGCACAGGTAGATGAGAAAATGAAATGACGCACCTGAAACTCCCTCATTACTTCGAGAAGATTCAGGGTATTTGCGACATTATTCAGGTAGTATTTTGCAGGGTCGGCAACCGATTCACCAACATATGCAAAGGCGCTGAAGTGCATGACTGCATCAATCGCATATTCCCGGAAACAGCGTCTAATCTGCTCTTTATCGGCAAGGTCTCCGAAAAAGAATTCTCCCCACTTCACGAACTCACGGTGGCCGTACACGAGATTGTCAAAGACGACGGTTCGGTATCCCCGCAGAGAAAAAAACTTGTTCACATGTGAACCAATATATCCTGCCCCGCCTACGATAAGTATCACAGTGAATGCTCTTTGATCAGCCGTGTAAAATACTGAATTGTCTTTTTCAGCCCCTTTTCAAGCGGCATGGTTACCTGCCAGTTCAATCGTGCCTGAGCGAGTGTGATATCAGCCTGCCTCTGTCTCGGATCATCCGGAGGAAGCGGTTTATAGACTATTTTCGATTTTGAGCCTGTCAGTTTTATTACAAGCCTTGCAAGTTGAAGGATCGAGAACTCCCGGGGGTTCCCCAGATTCACCGGACCGGTGAAATCATCAGGACTGTTCATAAGTCTGACGAGGCCATCTATCATGTCGTCTACATAACAGAAACTCCTCGTCTGACTTCCCTCTCCGTAAACGGTAATCTGCTCGCCCTTCAGGGCCTGCATGATAAAGTTGCTCACGACGCGGCCGTCATTGGGGTGCATCCTCGGGCCGTAGGTATTGAAAATTCTTGCCACTTTTATCCTCAGGTTATGCTGGCGGTGGTAATCGAAAAAAAGCGTCTCCGCACATCGCTTCCCCTCGTCATAGCATGCACGCAATCCGATTGGGTTCACATGCCCCCAGTAAGTCTCCGGCTGGGGATGGACATGGGGGTCTCCATATACCTCACTGGTAGAGGCAAGAAGGATCTTTGCCTTAATCCGTTTGGCAAGTCCGAGCATATTAATGCTCCCGTGGACCGATGTTTTCGTCGTCTGCACGGGATCGAACTGATAATGAACCGGTGAGGCCGGACACGCAAGATTATAAATTTCGTCCACCTCGACATAAAGGGGGAAACAGACATCATGCCGAAGAACTTCAAAATAGGGGTTCCTCACAAGATGTGCAATATTTGCTCTGCGGCCGGTATAGAAATTATCCGCGCAGAGCACCTCATGCCCCTGTTTCAGGAGTTGTTCACAGAGATGAGAGCCAAGAAAACCAGCCCCCCCGGTGACCAGGATCCTCCTGCTGTCAGTTCTCATCTTTTTCTCAGTTTTCATCCTTACCCCCGTTCGCAATTTCGTATAAAAGAAGGATTTTTTTTCTCGCTTCGACTTCACCGATATACGAAAATCCCTCTAAATCTGCATCGTCTGCGTCTTTCTTCTCCATAAATACCACGGAGCCGTTTTTCATTTTAGACTTATCCGGAGTTTTTATCAATGTAACCGGCCTGTTGAGATAATAGGCAAGGTGCGGATTATCCACACGATAATCGTACAGGGAGGCATCCTGAGGAACCAGCATATTTATCTGCTGCGCAGCTGTCCTGTAATAACTCAGGTTTTTTGCATGATAGGGAAAGTAGAGGGACGCCCACAACACCTTTACTGCAAGAGTTGCGAGAAGCAAAACTATTATCTTTCTTTTCGCGTCTCCGGATTTCCCTATAAGCAGGAAAGAGAGAACAAAGACTGTTCCAAGAAGAAAAAATGGAACAGGACCATGAAAAAGATCAAGCCTTGTGCCCCAGAAAAGAGAAAGCGGTACGGCGAGAAACAGGCAAATGCCGAGCACCTGCAGAGATCGCGTGGTCCATAACGGCATCCGTGAAGAACTACTGAGGGTGAATGCAATCGGAATGGTGAGCAATAATGCAAGCGCTCCTGAAACCGGGAGGATATAGCGAAGTCGTGCCCCCGGCATAATCCAGTAAAAAGGAACCGAGAAGAGGAGGAAAAAGAGACAGTACATGGCAAGCTTTTTATGACCATGTGTTTTTTCTCGTATGTCTTTGTGCGCCCATAAAACTATGAGCGGGAACCACGGCAGATAGGCTATAAGATAGAGGAAGGGGAATTCAATGAAATGACGGAAAAATCCACCGGCCCTGAGGGGCTCCTGACGGGCTGCAATCTCATGCCACCAGGCTCTCAGTAATTCTTCCATCCCGATCTTCTCAGCGAAAGGGATAAACCAAGCCGAAAAAATTGCGAGCGCGGCACAAATACCGGCCGCGTGAGCCGCTGAAAAAATACTCCGTATCTCTCTTTTATACATGAGATACGGGACCACTCCGCAATAAAAGAACGCGGGCGCCTGAACGCCTTTTGTAAGGGTGGCAATGCTCACGAAAGAGAGGGAGAGAATCCATGCAGTCAGGGGTTTTTGAAGGTATTCGTGCAGAGAATACCAGAGGAGCACCGCAAGCGTGATAAACAGAGTGAACGTCATATCGATTTCAGCCCGCACAGCCTTGTCCATAACGTCGGTGAACGTCAGGAAGATCAGGCCTGGGAGGATGTACCAGGCATCCCGTATCTCCGCGATTCTCCGCCAGAAGAGGCTGAGCCCCAACGCACAGAGAAAGGCAGATATCACCGAGAGCATTCGCGCAGTTGTCTCTGATACGATACCGCTGAGCGAGAATATACCAACGAGCAGCCAGTTAAACAGAGGCGGTTTTTTCAGATACGGTACGTTCTCAACATACGGCACTATCCATTCACCGGTCTTGAGCATAGTTTCAGCAACTATGACCCTCCTGCCCTCCTCACCCTGGAACTCCCTGAGCTGAATGTACGGGATATTCAGGAGCAGACAAAAAAACAGGAGGAGAAGGATTCCCTTTATGACCGTTGCATTCTTATGCATTGCTATTCATCAGGGAAGCATCGGCCAGACAAACATCCACGATCTTTTTTAATTGACCGTCAAAATCGAGATGTTTCACGGTCTCCCTGATGTCCCCTTTTGAAAGGTGTGCGCCCAATGCGCTTTTCATCGCCTCAGCCACAGACCCTGTATCCCGCAGATCCCTGATAACATATCCTGCGCCGTCACTGATAATCTCGGCACAACCGTTCGCATTGCTCGTTATGGTATACAAACCCATTGCGAGCGCTTCCAGTGACGCATTCGAAAACGGATCATAAATGGTCGGCAGGACGAAGGCATCGGCAACCTGGAGAAAGGGGACAACTTCCCGTTGAGGACCGAAAAAATGCACTCTGTGCGAGAGGCCTTCCTTTTGGCAGCAGGTTTTGTACCGGTCCTCGTTCCTGTCCTTTCCCACGACGAGCAACCCGGTATGATCGGGGAGCATACGTAATGCCCTGATCGCTTTCATGAGTCCCTTCCGTTCGTAACCGCTTCCGAGGAAGAGATAATAGAACGCGTCTTGCTTCAGGCCGAGGTCCCGGGCAATCTTGTCCTTCTCTGTGAGCCCGATATC
>JAKLQR010000253.1 GCA_022013235.1 Thermodesulfovibrionales bacterium
AAGATTGGAAGCGATCTCATCTTTTCTATGACCGAGGTCGATATACTCAAGAATTTCTTCACTTTTCCGTTGTATCTCTCTCTCTTCTCTCATAACAGAGGGAAGTTTCAATCCTGAAGAGAAGAACCCGGCTTTGGTTTTCGGATACCGGCCAACCATAATATTCTCAAGAACGGTCATGTTTCCGAATAGTTCAACGTGCTGGAAGGTACGTGAAATACCTTTTCTGGCGATCTTTGACGCAGCTAAGTGAACAATCTTTCCGCCCGAAAACAAGACTTCACCTTTATCGGGCTGATGGATACCGCTCACAATATTGAGAAGGGTTGTTTTGCCTGCGCCATTGGGACCTATGAGCGCTTTAATGTTTCCCTGTTTTACGTCAAAACTGATATTTCGCAGGGCTGCAAGTCCCCCGAAACTTTTCCATATCTCTTTAATGCTTAGCAACAGCGAAGCCTCTCAGTTTCTTTATTCTATCGATCAGGATTGGAACCAATCCCTTTCTGAAAAACAGAAGCGATAACGTCAAAATTAACCCATACACAAGCACATCCAACTCTTCAAATTTTCTCAAAAGCTCCGGCAAGACCGTAATAACCACAGCGCCTACGATTGCACCCCACAGGTTCGTCATGCCTCCCACAATTACCATCATAAGGACTAAAATGGAGTAGAATAATGAAAAACTGCTCGGACTGATAAAGGTCACATAATGCGCATAAAGACTACCGGCAAGAGACGCATAGACCGCACTAAGGATAAAAACTTTTATTTTGATTCCCGCAACATTCAGCCCCATTGCATTACATGCCAACTCGCTGTCGTGGATAGCTCTCAATGCCCTTCCGGTCCTTGATTGAATGAGATTAATGGAGAAGAACATTACTATTGCAACAATACCCCAGATGAGGTAAAAATAGCCCTTTGTTGAATCTATGGCATACCCTAAGAAGCCGAAATGAGGGATATCTCCAAAACCTGAAGGACCTCCCGGGCCCCATTCATTCAGGATTATGTAGATAATTTCGCCAAAACCAAGGGTTGCTACTGCCAGGTAATGGCCTTTTAATCTCAGGGCAGGGACTGCGAGGATCACTGCAGCGAAGGCAGCGACAATCATTCCGCAGATTATGCTGATAACTACAGGAAACCCTGCATGCAGGCTTAATACCGACGAGATATACGCGCCGATGCCATAAAACCCTGCCTGTCCTAAAGAGACCTGTCCCGCATATCCCATAAGTATGCATAACCCTATCGCTACCAGTGCATTTATCCCCGAAAATATTCCTACAGTCAGTGTATAGGTATTGCCTGAGATGGCAGGCAATAAGACAACAAGAAAGATCAAAACAAGAAGAGATAAAAAATCCTCTTTTTTCATGTATTAAAACTTTCTCAACTGGAGCATTGTTTTACTGACGAATAATCCGGAAGGTTTTAAGAAAAGAATCAACAGGAGAATGACGAGCGCTACTGCATCCTTCGACCCTGAATGTATGTATCCGGCGGTCATTGATTCGAGAACGCCGATAAGAAATCCGCCGAGCACCGCCCCTCTATTGCTCCCAAGGCCCCCCATTATTGCCGCACAAAACCCTTTTACCGCAAGCATTGGACCTTTGTCATACTCCATAAGGGAAATAGGAGTTATCGCCATGCCTCCAATTGCACCGACTATGGCACTCAATACAAACGAGAACATAACCATCTGCGATACATTGATTCCCACTAATTTCGCTGCGGTAGGATTCACTGCACAGGCGAGCATGGCTTTTCCCATCATTGTCTTTTTAAAGAAGAGAAATAATACCACAATACAGAAACCGGTAATACCTATAACCCAAAGTGCCTGTTGCTGGATTATCGCCCCGTAAACATTCACAGGCTCTCCTTCGGTAAACGCAGGGTAAACATAGGGTTCTTTGCCGAAACTGAGCATTAAAATACCCCGTAACACGATCGAAACCGCGATGGTAATCATAATCATCAACAACAGATCCGCATTCTTTAAAGGCTTTATCGTGAGTCTTTCCATTAAAAGCCCGACAATCCCGGCAGTAATAATGGTCAATGCAACCGATACAAAAAATGGGAGTTTCAGTGATTCGGAAAAAAACCACATCATCAGACCGCCGATCACGACAAATTCACCCTGGGCGAGATTTATGATTGACGTAGCATTATAGGTAATATTAAACCCTATGGCAACCAGGGCATATACAGCCCCGACTGTAAGACCTGAAAAAAGGAATTGTAAAAAGACTGTAAGCAAATTTTGATATTTCCTGAAGAAAATTGAGGGGATGTTGTCATCCCCTCAATTGTTCAACCTATAATTATTTTAACAGTGACCAATCACCATTTTTCACAACAACCATCTCGAACGCATTCTTGTCCAGACCGCAATGGTCATTCTTTGACATATTGAAAATACCACCGGTCCCTGGCCAATTCTTGATCTTCGTCTCCATATAATCTCTGATTTTCTTTTTATCAGGACCAACTTTTTTCAGCGCATCCACTAACATCATGATAGAATCATACGCATGTCCGCCAAAGGTGCCTGGTTCGCTCTTATATCTTGCCTCATAATCTTGCGTATATTTCTTCAATAATGCTTTCTGGGGGTTCTTATCAGAGAGCTTATCCCATACGACCAGCCTTCCAAGGGGTGCAATGACTCCTTCCGCAGCCTTTCCTGCGAGTTCTATATTCTTCTTGCTTCCCCAGCCATGGCTCTGATAGAGCGGGATTCCCATTCTGAGTGCATACCAGTTTTTCGTCACGATTACCTGGCCCGGACCTACTGACCAGTTGATCACTGCCTGAGCTCCTGATACCTTAATTTTAGTAAGCTGTGTTGTCATATCTGAATCTTTTGGACCATATTTCTCCTCTGCAACAATGGTCATACCATATTTAGGCGCAATCGACTGGAGTGCCTTTTTCCCTGCATCACCGAAGCCGGTGGAGATAGTGATAATTCCAACCTTGGATATGCCCTGTTTTTTCATATAACCATAAATTGCCTCTACTGCGCTGGTGTCATATTGAGGAGTTTTGAAGATCCAGTACCGCTCGTTGGCAGGCTGAGTTATCGGGGCGCCTGCCGCACAGGAGACAAGCGGTGTCTTGGCATTATTCATAATAGGGACAAGGGCCATGGATTCACCGGTAGTGGATGGCCCTATAATGGCCAGCACCTTATCATTTTCGAGAAGTTTTTTCGCGGAGAGAACAGCCGAGGTCTCATCACTTTTTGTATCCTCAATAATAATTTCCAGGGGATGTCCGTTTATCCCGCCCGTTTTATTAATCTGATCCTGGAGCATGAGCGCAGTATTTTTTTCAGGTTCCCCCAAGAAAGAAGCAGGTCCGGTCACCGCAAGAAGCGCTCCTATCTTATACGGTTCTTTTGCGAAGGCGTTCACACACAAAAGACAAACAGACAATACTGCTACCGATACTACAAAAAACTTTCCCGATGCTCTTTTCATACACTCCTCCCTTAATTGGAATTTTTTTACAGCGCGGAAAGCTCTTCTCCTTCCATTATCTTAACCCCTGCTTTCCGTAATATATCAATCGACTTCTCAAGCTCATCAAAACGAAAAATAACAATGGCATTTTCTCCGCTTTTTTCGACAAAAGCGTACATATACTCAACGTTTATTCCTTCTCCCTTTATTATGCTCAGGATCTTTGACAGGCCTCCAGGCCTGTCCGGCACTTCAATTGCGATAACCTTTGTTTTCTCAACAGTAAAGCCCTTCTCTTTTAAGGCCTGCCAGGCCTTTTCCGTATCATTCACGATAAGCCTCAAGATCCCAAAGTCAGCGGTATCAGCAAGATAAAGAGCCCTTATATTGATTCCCGCTTCAGATAAGGCAGAGGTTACTTCGGCAAGTCTTCCTGATTTGTTCTCGAGAAATATGGATATCTGCTCAACATTCATAGTTTGACCTATTGAAAAACATGGATATAACACTATCACATTTCAGGGCAAGAAAACAATATATTGCGTTCCATTCCAAGCGGCATAAATTCTTAATTAATTGCTTAATTGCAGATATTCCGCTTAGTCCGGACACTCGTTCCGATCCGGACTGAATACCTGGGGAGGAAGTGCATCCGGATGTTCATTTTGACCTGAAAGAAATTCTTTTACTCTCTTTTGGCGTGCCCATATCTTCCGGAATGCATATCCGGAAGATGCCTGTTCCCATGATTCATAATTGTTTGCAGGAATTTTTAAATATATGATAAAATTATTGACTTTTCTATACTTATTGCGGATTTCACTTGTTTTGCTGATAACAAATACAAAACTATGTCAATAATACGGCTTGAATTCACCAGCCATTGAAGAGGGACAATGGGAACTATCAATGTACTTTTTTCGGGAGTCGGAGGACAGGGAATTATCCTCGCGAGCAAAATTTTAACTCAATGCGCCTTTGTCTCGGGGTACATGGTAAAAGAGAGCGAACTGCATGGCATGGCGCAAAGAGGAGGGAGCGTTACAAGCCATGTGCGTTTCGGGGAAGAGGCATATTCTCCTTTAATCCAAAAGGGGAAGGCTGACTTTCTGATCGCGCTGGAAGAGCTTGAAGGGTTGCGCTATGCGGATTATCTCAAGCCGGACGGTTATGTGATACTCAACCAGAAAAAGGTAATGCCCTCCGCTCTTAACCCGGACCTTACCCCGTATCCTGAAGACGTCAAATCTCAATTGGAGGCCATGGGTTTTCACGTTGACGCCGTGAATGCATTTGAAATTGCAAACAACCTGGGAAACCCCAAGCTGGACAATATTATTGTCATGGGAATACTTTCCCGGTACCTGCCTTTCACTATTTCAACATGGGAAACGGTGATAAAAGAATCAGTGCCGGCCAAGACAATTGAGCTCAACCTTTCTGCGTTCAAGGTAGGACGTGAGATTATAAAGGGGAAAGCTTAAGAATGTTCCGGCAAAAAGATATCGAAATGATCAGCCGCAGGGCCCTGGAAGAATTACAGATGAAAAGGTTGAAACAAACTGTTCGCCAGGCCTATAAAAATATCCCGTTCTACAAAGAATACTTTTCAAAACTTCACATTCAGCCAAAAGACATCGCCTCCTTAAAAGACATCCGGAAACTCCCCTTCACAACCAGGGAAGATCTGCGTGAATATTACCCTTTTGGCATGCTTGCCGTTACAAAAGAACAGGTTGTGCGTCTCCATACCTCAAGCGGAACCACCGGGAAACCAAAGGCCATCTTTTTTACAAAAAAGGACGTTGACCGCGCAGCCGAACTCATAGCACGATGCCTTATTATGACAGGAGTAGCAAAAGATGACGTGCTCCAGAATATGATGACCTACGGATTATTTACCGGCGCACTCGTTATGCATTACGGCGCGGAGAAAGTAGGCGTATTGGTAATTCCGGCAGGCCCCGGAAACACGAAGAGACAAATTGCCCTTATGCAGGATTTCAAGACTACCACCCTCCATATCACTCCCAGCTATGCGCTCTACCTTGCCAGTGTTATGCAGAATGAAGGACTGGACCCGCAAAAAAACTTTACACTCCGGAGGGCATATCTCGGTTCCGAACCATATTCTGAAGAAACAAGGAAAAAGATTGAAAAGTTCTTTCACATTGATGTATATAATTCTTACGGATTGTCTGAAATGAATGGTCCGGGAGTTGCATTTGAATGCAGGGAAAAGAATGGAATGCATCTCTGGGAAGACAATTTCATCATGGAGATCATCGATCCCGATACCGGCGAAACAAAGCCTGACGGGGAAAAAGGTGAGCTTGTTCTCACTACGCTATACCGTGAAGCAATGCCTATCCTGCGTTACCGAACAAGCGACATTACCAGGATACTGCCGGGTAAATGTAAATGCGGAAGAACCCATCGCAGGATTTCACGGATTATCGGCAGAACAGACGATATGATTATCGTACGCGGGGTAAACATTTTCCCTCAACAGATCGAACGGGTTCTGATGGGCATCAAAGCCGTTGCGCAGAATTATCAGATCGTCCTCGAGTCTTATGACCAGATGACCGTGAGAGTGGAAATCGTGAAAGAACTCTTTGACGGGAAAGTGGATCATTTAGTAAATCTCAGGAACGAGATAACAGAAAAAATACGATCAGAAATCCTTGTAAGACCAAAAGTGGAACTCCTGGAGCCGGGCACACTGCCGGTGAGCGAGGGGAAATCAATTAGAGTTATTGATAAACGGACTCTGTAAAATAACCAGGTGACCTTGGTCACCAGGAAGAGGATCTCCATATGGAACAATTAAAGCAGCTTTCCATCTTTTCTGAAAACAGGCCCGGCAGACTTACCAAAATAACAAAAGGTCTCACAGAAGAGGGCGTGCACATCCTTGCAATCAATATTGCAAGTTCTGATGGGTTCGGGGTAATACGGTTTATCGTCGATAAATGCGAACTGGCTGCACAGAAGCTCCGGCAAAAAGGTTTTACTGTCTCTCTTAATGAAGTGCTGGCTATTGAATTAGTGGACAGGCCCGGGGGATTATTTGAAGTATCTGAGCTTTTATCAAAGAAAAAAATCAATATCGAGAACGCGTATGTATTGATTCTGGGATCAAGAAAAAAGGCCTTTCTTATAGTAGATGTGAATGATATCGAAAAAGCAAAAAAACTTTTAAAGCATGAAAATCTGCGATTTTTTACCGCAAAGAAGAAGGGAAAAAGCAAAACTGTATAAGGAGAGAAAAATGATCTGGAATAAAGAAGCAGAAAGCATGCGCATCAGGGAAAGGGAAAATCTCCAGCTCGAAAGACTCAAGGCAATTCTCAAACGTGCTTATAAAAATGTACCCTATTATAAAAAGAGATTCGACGGACTGAAGGTTAAACCGGCAGATATTAAAAGCCTTAAAGATATAAAGAAACTCCCGTTCACCACAAAAACTGACCTGAGAGAAGGATACCCTTTCGGGCTGTTCGCAGTCCCGCGCAAGGAAATAGTAGAGGTGCACACTTCGTCCGGAACAACAGGAAAGCCGACAGTATCCGGCTACACGAGGAAAGACATAGATATCTGGGGTGAAGTGGTGGCGCGCGCCCTCACAATGTGCGGTGCGACAAAAGACGATATTATTCAAAATGGATATGGGTATGGCCTGTTTACCGGGGGACTGGGCGTGCACTATGGAGCTCAGCGGATTGGGGCAACTATAGTCCCTGTGTCCGCAGGTCAGACAAAAAGACACCTCGACATTATGCAGGACTTTGGCTCCACCATCCTAACCTGCACCCCTTCTTACGCATTGTATCTGACAGAAGCAGTTGCAGAAGCAGGCATAAATATCAGGAAATTGAAACTCAAAGCAGGATGTTTCGGCGCAGAGATGTGGACTGACAGGATGCGAGATGAAATCGAAAAGAGGTTTCACCTGCTCGCACTGAATATTTACGGACTCACTGAAATAATAGGTCCGGGTGTGGCACAGGAATGTGACCAAAAAAACGGACTCCACATCTTTGAAGACCATTTCTATCCAGAGGTTGTTTCCCCTGAGACGCTCGATCCCCTCCCTGACGGGGAAAAAGGTGAGCTGGTTCTCACTACATTAACCCGCGACGGCATGCCGATGATCC
>JAKLQR010000254.1 GCA_022013235.1 Thermodesulfovibrionales bacterium
AAGCAATTTGTGTCTCAAATGCAAAAGAAGCTTTAGAGAAGCTGAAACAGTATGATATTGGAATACTGATAAGCGATCTTTCAATGCCTAAAATGGATGGCATTGCCCTCTTAAAATCGGCGCGGGAAATTGATCCTCATCTCATCTGCATTATATTAACTGGGCATGCCTCAATTCAGTCAGCTGTTGAAGCAATGAAGTATGGGGCATTTGATTTCATCATAAAGCCTCTCGATTTCAAAGTATTCAAATACATAATAGAAAGGGCATCGGAAGTACGACAATTACATAATTTAAAGGAAATGTATTATTCGATTGTTGAATCATACCAAACTGAATTTATCTTCCGATTTCTTCCTGACACGACTTTAACTTTTGTAAATGACTCCTATTGTAAATTCTTAGAGAACACCAAAGAGCACTTAATTGGACGAAAAATTACCGAATTTATGTCAGAGGAAGACAGAGAATATTTTAATCATATACTTTCCCAAATTACCAATGAAAATCCTGTACTGATTACAGAGTATCGTATAGTAAAACCGTCGGGAAGAACATATTGGCAAAGATTGATTATACGAGGGATTTTTGACAAAGATGGCAAGCACAAAGAAAATCAGGCTATTGGATATGATATTACTGAGCAGAAACAGACGGAAGCATTGCTCAGAGAGAACGAGCAGAAACTAAGACAAATAATCGACCATAGTATCGAAATATTTTATATCCACGATACTCATAACAGGCTGACTTACATTAGTCCCCAATGCAAGGAAATTCTTGGTTATTCTCCTGATGAGATGATGATAGAATGGACACAGCTGATTACCGATAATCCGATTAATCAAACAGGCATGCAGATTACTAACGAAGCTTTGAGAACAGGAGAACGACAGAAACCTTATTTATTAGAATTGCTGAGGAAAGATAAGACCAGGGTACTCCTTGAAATCCAGGAATCACCGCTGAAAGATGAGACGGGGAATATAAGAGGAATAGTAGGAGCAGCGAGAGATGTTACTGAGAATATAAGAGCTGAAGAGGAAGTGAATAAAAGAGTGAAAGAACTTGAGGAGTTTTATCAAATGGCTGTTAGCAGAGAGCTGAGGATGAAAGAATTAAAAGAAAATATTGCTGAATTAAAAGAAGAGTTAGAAAAATACAAAAAGGAATAAAAAAGCCAATCCTGCCTGAAAATAAATCATTTCATCAGTTCTTGTTTTTTATTCCCCAATAAATTACCATTTTATCAATTTTCATTAGAAAGTCATACGTCAATCAATGTATCGACTGTGCATAGTTGATGAAGAAGTGGGGACGTATTTTTGAACTCCTAGAATCGTTCAGTTGTGGCTGTAGTCCGCGCAGACAATCAGATTCAAGGTAGTGTAATACCGAAGTAACTCCTCAATGATTTTTTCTCGGCGTTGATAAGCGGGTGAAAAAACTGATAAATATCGTATTTATGCAACTTTCGAATATGTCCTGACTTCTTTCTCAAGACGATCACCGAGCGCATCGGCAGTTACATCAAGGTCGTATTGAGACTGTAAGCCAATCCAGAACTCTGAGGACATTCCAAAAAATCTTGCAAGTCGAAGAGCTGTGTCAGCAGTAATCTTCCTCTTTTCAAGGACTATTTCGTTTATTCTCCGAGCGGGTACGCTGATATTTAGAGCCAGTTTGTTTTGACTTAGACCCATAGGTTTAAGAAATTCTTCAAGGAGAATTTCTCCTGGATGTACCGGATGTAATTTTTTCTTTTTCATATATACACTCCTTTTTAATGATAGTCTGTTATTTCGACATCATAGGCATTATTATCTTGCCATACAAAACAGATTCTCCACTGGTCATTAATTCTGATACTGTATTGACCTTTACGATCACCACCCAGCTTCTCAAGTCTGTTCGATGGTGGGATTCTCAAATCATGAAGGTTCTGAGCATTATTAAGCATCCTCAATTTTCTCAGGGCAATTTGTTGTATATCTCCTGGCAATTTTGCTGATCTTTCCCTGAAATATACCTTTTCGGTCTCTTTGTCCCTGAATGATTTTATCACTGTCTTATATTATAACGATATACGTTAAACGTCAAGGGTTACATTGAATATTTTATTCAAACATCAAATTTTGCTGCGAATGAAAGTAATATTTAAAATTTTGTAGCAGACTTAGGTTATAAACTTCTTTCATCATGGTCAGCCCCGAATCAGCTTTGGGGACTAATTTTGGGGACTAATTTTGTGATACTCAGTGATAGTCAGTGACACTCAGTGGCAATTAACCCCTTGATATGCTTAAATTATCCTTATAAATCAACACGTGTTTCTCGCATGGCATTCAAGAGGTCGTCGGTTCGATCCCGATCAGCTCCACCAGAATTTACCTTTCACTTCAACACCTTGCTTGCCATTCAAAAACTCTACCTTACCACCGCTCCTCTGTGGTCTCTCCCGAAAAATATCGAGGGAAACTGGCTTGGAGTTGCCAGCTTATCGGCCTGCAGAGCCTATCCCTTGAATATCAAAACATCAACACCCTTCTGCTTATGTCTGCTGCTTCAGACGTTCTGACAGCCATACCTTTATGAGCGACTGATAAGGCACGTCCCGTTTATTTGCCTCGATGCGTATCGCTTCGAGGAGCGAGAGCGGCAGCCGTAGAGAAATCGATTGAGTGGAAGGCTTAAGATTCGGAAACCGGGCGCGTACCATCTTACTGGAATCAAAATACTCTGTTGTATCATGTGTCTCCCAAAAGCGGCGCTCTTCCGCCTCTGACTTAAACTTCCGGATTGTCTTTAATTTATTACCCATATTTAATTCCTCGTATGTTTTTCTGAAGACCCCTTCGAAGGTTCTACAGGGAAAAGTATTTTCCTGTCCGGGTAATGGCTAATATTTTTCGTCGCGATCTTATGTCCATGGGTAATTGCAGTTGCATTGATCAGACAGTCAATAGACGTTAAGGTAAGTCCCTGCGTTCGATATTTTTTGTAGAGCGCTCCGGCTTTCCTGGTGACATCGATAGTCAATGGTTCTATAATACACGCCTTTATGAAATTCTCAGTATCGAGGGTCTCATTGTTTTTCATGCCGGCATAGAGTTCGTAAATAGAGAGAATGCTCAAGTATGCAGTGTCAGTATCCCATAGAAGCAGCATCAGATCTTTGGCATAATTCAACCCTCTCAGATAATCAATGGCGATATCTGTATCAACGATTACGGTCTGCATATTTACGCCCTTTGTCTTTTCTGATCTCTTTCACGATATCCACACTCGCCTTCCCTCTCTCTTGCCATTTGCCGAAACTGGCAACCGCTTTCTCAACATTTTTCTTTCTTAAGTACTCCCGGAGAGCATCAGAAACCAGCGAACTGAAATTGTCGGTCATTTCTTTCGCTTCGGCCATGATATCCTCG
>JAKLQR010000255.1 GCA_022013235.1 Thermodesulfovibrionales bacterium
GATGAGGTTGAGATCGTATGCAAAGGGTGCGGGAAGAGTATATCGAGGGAGATGAAGCCGACCTGCATCGAGTGGTGTCCGGCTGCCAGGGAATGTATCGGTCAGGAAAAATATGAGAGACTTATGAAAGGCCTGAAAAAGAAAAACTGATTTCCGTAAGCCTGCCTTTTTGAACGTATAGCCTACAGAGAATCATTCTTCCAAAAGGATTTATAATTAGTTAGCTTGTGCTTGAATGTAATCCCTTAACTCCTTGACAATGTTGGATAAATACTTTATAACATGTCCAAATGTTCGGAAAAACTGTTCTTTTTTCACTTATCTTTCTATGCTATTTTTCTCCAGGAGCATTTTTCCCGGGAGCGTCCTCAGCGCAGACACTATCCTGTTCCAAATGTCATTCGGATATCGGAAAAGGCCATAAATATGTCCATCCGGCAGTAAACCTGGGATGCTCCTCATGCCATATGCCAAGTGATGGAAGGAATCATCCAAAAGACAAGGAAAGCATAAAGCTAAGATACGATATGCCGCAGCTCTGTTTCCAGTGTCATAAGGAAAAGAAATTTACAGGCAAGTATGTCCATTTGCCGACAGAACGGGCTATGTGTATGATGTGCCATGATCCGCATCATTCGGATGTTGAGGACTTGCTCAGGAACGAGCCACAGGAGCTCTGTTACCGATGTCATGCGAAGGAAAAATTCACCAAGAAATATGTCCATAAGGTGGCATTGGGAGGATGCGGTATCCGATGTCACAACCATCACGCCAGTGATTACCCTCATCTCCTTTCGTCAGACATCGGCGATTTATGCATTGGATGTCACAGGATACAGGAGTCAGGTTCTCATATAGTCTCACTGCCGGGAGGGAAAATTCATCCGGTATTCTGGCAAAAAGATCCCAGGAATCGTAAAAAAGAGATGACCTGTGCAAGTTGTCATAATCCGCATTGTTCTAATTACCGTAAACTTTTTACCTATAAGCGTATATGTAACAGATGTCATAAGGCATATTGAACATCATGTGAGAAATGCGAAAGGTATGTTGATATTTATTGATTGATGATCACTTCAGATTTTACAGTCTTGGTATACTCACCATCGGAAATCGTTGTATAGAGGGTACAGGAACCAGTCGGCATTTCATCAGAGACGGTGAATTTCACCGTGGAACTATACGTACCCTGCTCACGCGACCGTTCTCTCTTGTCGAGTTCAAAACTCTTTCTTTTGTTGGTCAGTACCCTTGTTTCTGTGATTGAACGTGATTTCAGGGACTCAGGTCCAAGCAATGTATAGTTAATGCTGGCTTCCACTTTTGCGCCAGTCTCAGTGATTGGGGGGGTAATCGTTGAATCATTGATAATGAGCAAAGCCTTTTTTTCCGTGTCTTTCTTCTGTTCTGCTTTTTTCTCCCGCTCTTTCATTTCTTCAGCTTTCTTTTGCTTTTCCCTTACTTCTTCAGCCTTTTTCTCTTTCTCTATTTGTTCTTCTGCTTTTTTCTCTTGTTTTTTCTGATCTTCGGTCTTTTTTTCAATTTCCCTTATCTTCTCTTCAACCTTCCGCTCAATTTCTTCTTTTTTCTCTGCTTTCTTATCCTCCTCCTGCAACTCTTCTGCTTTCTTCAGTTTATCCTGCTTTTCTTCAGCCTTTTCCTTCTCTTCCGGCTTTTTCTCTTCAGCTTGTTTAATATTATATTTCAATCGCCTCGCAGCCTCGTCACCGTTTTCCAGTTGTCTGTCTGCATACTGGATTTTTGCCGTCTTTAACACATCTGTAATAAAAGATCCAACGATAAATCCTCCGACATTACCGGCGACGACTTGCCCCAAGGCACCGCCGGTGAGCACTTGGAGCATGTGGTTCCTTTCAGATTTATTATTGAGAGATGTAGAAGAACAGCCCCAAAAAAACAGGACGATGAAGAGAAAAGAAAAAAGTGAAAGACCGCAGGTTTTCATATGAAATATTCCTTAGTTATGCTAATTTACTCCCTTTTTTCATTGATTGTCAAATGAGAACTCGTATTCTCTGGTGCACAAAACGCATGAAGCAGAATATTTCTTCCTCTTATGGTTGGCATAAGGAATAATATCAGCCCTTTCAGCGGAAACCCAATATAATTTGCCGGAAATCTATGACGATTGCTGTAATTCAGCAACTGCCTTCTTTAAAACAGATGCAGAATGTGAGAGCGCTTTTTGTTCATCCGGCAGGAGTGAGGCTTCCAAAACCTTTTCCACCCCGTTCTGCGTGATAAGAGCCGGAACTCCCAGGCATACGTTTTCAATGCCGTATTCGCCCTGCAAAAGTGTCGAAACCGTTAAGACACTTCTCCTGTTATGGAGAATCGATTCGATGATCTTTACCAGCGCCAAGCCGATAGCATAATATGTTGCGCCCTTGTAATCGATGATGTGATACGCTGAATTCTTTACCTCTTCAACTATTTTCCTGCGCTCTTCAGTATGGTTGCTGCATTTTCCGCACATGCTGCAATAAGAATCGAAAGGAATGCCGGCGATGTTTGTGAGGGACCACGCGGCAAATTCGCTGTCGCCGTGCTCCCCGAGTATGTATGCGTGGACATTGTGAACATCCACATTGCAGTGCCGGCCGAGCAAATAGCGGAAGCGTGCGCTGTCCAGAACAGTACCCGATCCTATCACCCTGCCGTGCGGGAGTCCTGATTTCATGAGCGCAATATAGGTGAGTACGTCAACAGGATTGCTGACCACCACAATCACTGCATGCGAATTGTGTTTCACGATTTCTTCAACTATTCCTTCGACTATCCCGGCGTTTCTCTGGAGAAGGCTGAGACGTGATTCCCCAGGCTTTTGATTTGCACCGGCTGTGAGAACGATTACCCGTGCATCTGCGTAATCAGAAGTGCGGCCGGTCCGGATATGCACTGCAGGAAGAAAGGGAAGACCGTGTGCAAGATCGAGGACCTGCCCCTCCATCAACTCCCGGTTCTTGTCAATAAGGACAATCTCATCGGACAGGCCGCCCTTGGCCAGAGCGTACGCAAAAGTTGACCCCACAGCCCCTGCACCGACAATCACCACTTTCCGTCTTGTCCATTGGTCCTTTTTAACAGTTGTCATATAGTTACCATTATACCGAATTGTTGAGGAAACTTTTGTTATGCTTCACGGGCATTTGAGTTGAGATCGTGAGAAGAGATTTTATGGCGGGGCGGACGGGACTTGAACCCGCGACCTCTGGCTTGACAGACGACACACCTAAATTTACACTTCACCGTAACCTCTTGATATTCCTAAGTAAAAACCTATTAATGAGAATTCTCTTTCTCCCGCTATTGTTGGATATTGTTGGGTTTGATTGGAAGAAATTGAAGGTCAGGGTTACAAAAAGGTTACAGTTTTCAGGAGGATGAAATGACGCTTCGAGATCTCGAAAACACCGTTGACGTTTTACTCGTGTTTGGTAAAGCCAGACAAATTGATGCATGGTGTGAGGAAAGGGGTAAGGATCAGGTTGCGGTGAAAGCCGTAAAAGAACTTATCAAACCTGCCCCATATAGTATGAGTTATGAAGAACAAGGGAGAATAGCAAGAAGGTTTAGGAATACGCTTGATATAATCATGGCGTTTTTCAACATTGAAAAGAAGATATGAAAGGGGTTTGAAATGAACAATATTGATGAAATAGCGAAAATTTATATGAAGCAGAGATTCATGGAAGCTTCTCTGTCAAAGCTTTTTGACGGTACGGATTGGA
>JAKLQR010000256.1 GCA_022013235.1 Thermodesulfovibrionales bacterium
AAGCGGCGCCCGGAATGGGCATGCCGGTAAATGCCTTTGATTCTGTCGAGCCCATCTGAACATTGTATCTCGCAAGCCTCAATGCGCCGCATGCAACAAAGAGAAACGCAGCTGCCCAGCCTACCCTTCCGAAGGGGACAAGCGCCCATGTGTAGAGCATGACCGCAGGCGCGACGCCGAAAGACACCAGGTCCGAGAGGGAGTCCAGTTCTATGCCGAACTTGGTGGTGCTGTGCGTGAGCCTCGCAACCCAGCCATCGAGGCCGTCGAAAATAATCGCCAGCAGGATCGCCCATGCGGCATGGATATAGAGGCCCTTGATCGCTGCGAGTATTGAATAGAAGCCGAGGAACATCCCGCAGAGCGTCAGCGTATTCGGTAATATATAGATGCCTTTCCGCATTAAGCAAGAACACCTTTTTTGAAAGCCTCGATCCCGATACGCTCTACGAACCGTGGCACGCGTTCCCTCGGTTTGGAATTCTTTGCATAGTAGTCAATACATTTTTTTATAAGCGCCAGCGCCTGGTCGTCAGTGAGTTTTTCGGCAATCAAATCGCCTATACGCGGTCTTCCCCCTGAATTGCCTCCCACAATGACTTTCCAGCCGTCCGGCTCTGCGACGGCGCCGATATCCCTCAGGTAACTCTCCGCACAGCAGAGCCTGCAGCCGGAGACCCCGATCTTGGTCTTGGCGGGAATAACGTCCTGTTTGCCCACGTATCCCTGTTCGACTTTTGCGGCAAGACCGAGGGAATCGCCCTGGCCGAATTTGCAGGTCAAGGTCCCGGGGCACGCCTGTACATAGTGGACACAGAGCCCCTCTGCAGGCCCGACATCCATTGCGAGGTCATTCCACGCCTTTTCCACGTCCTCCGGATTCAGCCCGACGAGGGCAATGCGCTGTCCTGAGGTGATTTTGATTATACGGACCTTATATTTCCGTGAAACCTTTGCGAGAGCTTCCAGGATTTCTGGGGTCAATACTCCCATCGGAATCCTCGGCACTATAGCATACGTCTTTTTATCTCTCTGCAAAATGGCTCCTCTCGGTTCTTCAGCCATAACAATATTCCTCCTTACTCTCTGTCTTTTTTATTATGAATTGATACGTTGCTAAGATTATTGTCATTATAACCGATTTGCGACATTCTCTCCCGACAGGTGCAAAATGCCCGTTATTTATTCTGCCTTGCAATCACGGTCTCTCCAGCCTTTACCTTATCTCCGGGCTTCACCATGATTTTTGCATCCTTCGGCAGATAGACATCCAGACGTGAACTGAATTTTATCATTCCATAGCGCTCGCCCCGTTTTAGCGTATCTCCGGGTTTCACCCTGCAGACAGCCCTTCTCGCGATAAACCCCGCAACCTGCCTCACCAGCACCTTTCCCTGCTTACTGTCGAGAACCATGTCGATATGTTCGTTCTTCATTGACGCGTCATCTTTATATGCAGCCAGGAATTTTCCGGCTTTATGTTGCACCGCAATCACTTGTCCGTTACAGGGCGCACGGTTGACATGAACGTTCAGGGGAGACATGAAGATGCTTATCTCCTTTACATCAGAATCGAGATACTCCTTCTCATAGACATCTTTGATGAGAATGACTTTTCCGTCTGCAGGAGCGACAAACAACCCTTCCCCCTGAGGCGTCACCCGCTCCGGGTCTCTGAAGAAATAGGGCATGAACAACGTGATGAGAAGAGAAGCGCAGGTGATGAACACCAGGAGAGAGAAGACGAACTGATGCGTCCCCGATCTCCGGATCCAGTAGAGGAGAAAAGCAAGTGCGACTGTAACGAAGAGGGACCCCAGGATAAAGGGATACCCTTCATGGGCGACTTTACTCAGCAATGGCATTCACTCTTTATTCGATTCGCGGGGCAGATACTATGGTCTTAAGGTGTGTCCGCCCCACGTGTTCCAGACATTCAGGGGTTCTTACGCCTTTGACTTGTCTACGAGTTTGCCTTTCTTGAGCCACGGCATCATTGCCCTGAGTTTCGCTCCGACGTCTTCGATATTATGCCCCTCGCCTTCTTTTGTGAGGGCATTGAAAACCGGTTTATTTGCCCTGCATTCGAGAATCCATTCCTTCGCAAATTCACCGGACTGTATTTCCCGGAGGATTTTCTTCATCTCCTGTTTTGTTTCGTCTGTGATAATCCGCGGCCCCCGCGAGAGGTCTCCGTACTGTGCAGTATTGCTTATAGAATACCTCATGTTGGAAATCCCGCCTTCGTGAATGAGGTCGACAATGAGTTTCACCTCATGGAGACATTCAAAGTAAGCCATTTCAGGCGAGTATCCCGCTTCGACAAGTGTCTCGTACCCGGCGGTAATAAGCGCGGTGAGCCCGCCGCAGAGCACAACCTGCTCTCCGAACAGGTCTGTTTCAGTCTCTTCACGGAAGGTCGTTTCAATGACGCCGGCACGCCCGCCGCCGAGTGCCGAGGCATAAGCGAGCGCGACTTTTTTCGTAGTTTTAGAGGGGTCCTGATAGATAGCGATAAGGCAGGGGACCCCGCTTCCTTTTGTATACTCTGAACGCACAAGGTGGCCGGGACCCTTCGGCGCTGCCATGAACACATTCACATGAGCCGGGGGGACGATCTGCCCGAAGTGGATATTGAACCCGTGTGCAAAACCAAGATAGGCGCCCTTTTTGATATTCGGTGCAATTTCAGCCTTGTAGATATCGGCCATATATTCATCGGGGACAAGCATCATGATCACGTCTGCCTTTTTGGCGGCCTCTCCTGCGGTATACACTTTAAACCCCGCCTTCTCCGCCTTTTCCCAGCCCGGTCCACCTTTTCTTACGCCAATGATCACATCGACCCCGCTCTCTTTCAGGTTCTTCGCATGGGCATGCCCCTGGCTGCCGTATCCGATGACCGCCACCTTCCTGCCTTTGAGAACTTTCCTGTCAGCGTCTTTATCATAGTAGATCTTTACCATCATTCCCTCCGTAAATAGTCTGAATTAAGTTATGCGTATTATATTACAACCTTATGTATTTTTTCTAATTTACTGGATATCTGAATTTTGAAGGTCTGCCAGTGGAATAATGGGTGACCCCATCTTTTTCCATCACTACCCCTGAACATTTTGAAACGCAACGAGTATAATCAAAAGAGCCATGCAGAATCGTTCTCCATTGACAGCTTTTATCGCAATGGGCTTCACCTCGATGCTCCTCCAGATAACAGTACTCAGGCTCCTCCTTTCCACTTTTTCGGGCAATGAACTTGACATAGGGATAACCCTCTCATTCTGGCTTGTCTTTGTCGGTATCGGAAGCTATGCAGGAACGAAAATAAGCCTCCGCCAGGCATTTGCACTCTCCTTTCTTGTGGTAGCCGTCCTCATTTTACCGACCGCTCTTGCAATAAAGGCAATAAAAACAGTCCTCGCCCTCGAACCCGGTGAAACCGTATCCTTCTCCTCACTCATTGCCTCTACGGCAGTGGTCCTCCTTCCGGTCTGCTTCTCTCTCGGGCTCCAGTTTCCCCTCGCAGTTTCATTTTCCGGAGAGAAACATGCTGCCGGAAAAATCTACGGGCTTGAGGCAGCCGGGGCATTGCTCGGAGGGATACTGTTCACCTTTATTCTCTCGTCGAAGATAGATGCATTCAGTCTGTGCCTGGCGCTCTCGATACTTTCTGTCATCGTCGGGATATTCATCTCCAAAAATAAATATTTCATAATAGTCATTGCCGTCCCTTTGATCTTCTATACCGCATTTTACCGGTCCGCACAGAGCCTGCCCTGGCAGGGCGTCAAGCTCGCACACACGGCGGAGTCGAAGTTCGGAGAGATCGCAGTGACAAAAATCGGGTCGCAGTCTAGTATCTACAGCAACGGGCAGCTCCTCTTCACCTATCCGGACACGCAGACCATTGAACTGAAAACACATCTGGCCATGTCTCTCCATCCTTCACCTTCACGGATACTCGTCATAGGCGGCTCTATAGCAATAATACGGGAACTCCTTAAATATCCTGTGGAGCATATTGATTTCGTCGAAACCGACCCGAAGATCATTCAGGTCTCGCAGGGACTTCTCGATGCGGACGACAGGAGAGCCATACAAAATCCGAATGTTTCCCTGATCGCTGAAGACGGCCGAAGCTTTATAAAAAGAAACGGAACCCGATCATACGATCTTATCATGCTCAACCTCCCTCCTCCTTCAACCGCAGGCATAAACAGGTTTTATACCGTTGAATCTTTCAACGAGATAAAGAGAGCGTTACAAAAAGAGGGCATACTTGTCGTCCCGACACCCCCTGCTGCCGGATACATCGGCAGGAGTATGCAGACGGCGAACGGGGCCGTCTACAACTCTCTCAGGTCCGTTTTTCCTCATGTCGCAGTGAGCGCACAGGAATATGGGTATCTCTTTGCATCAGAGACTGAACTGGATACATCCATAGGGAAGCTTGAAAACCGTTTCAGAGACCGGGGAGTCCCCACCACATATTTCAGGGAATACCTGTTCCGTGATATCTTTTCACCGTTTGGCCTGGATTACGTCCGGCAGAGGCTCAGCGAGATCTCTTTTGTAAACACTGATCTTCGCCCCTCTGCATATCTCTATAACCTCATGCTCTGGTCAGAAGTTCATGGCGGTGAAGCGCTCAGGTATCTCCTCAAGATCAGACTGTCATATATGCTGCTGGCGGAAGCGCTCATACTGTTTATCATGGCCATGCTTCTATTCGGGAGAAAGAACAGGGTCGTATATTTTTCAGTGTTTACCACCGGCTTCTCCGGGATGACATTTACCATAACGATCATCCTGACCTTTCAGGCATTCTTCGGCTATATCTACGAGACGATAGGGCTGCTGTCAGCAGCATTCATGGCCGGCCTATGGCTGGGAACCGTCCTCAGCAGCCGGGTAAAAAACGTATTGAGCACGCTCCTGATTCTTGAAACGCTTACTGTTCTGCTTGCAGTCTCATCCCTGCTTTTTTTTAAATCCGAGATCCTTTTCTCCATGCTTATCTTTACCGCAGGGGTTCTGACAGGAGGCCAGTTTAATACCGCCGGCCTCTCCCTTGCTGAAGCAGGAGCGGGGGGGAAACTGTATGCACTGGACCTTTTCGGTTCCTTCCTCGGAGCGTTCATCCCCGCGATCATAATCGTCCCCTTATTCGGGATAACCTGGGCCCTCTTCTCAATAGCGCTGATCAAGGCTTTTTCAGCCCTGATGGTTGCAAGCGTACGAATCAGACCTGCGGCGTTATCATAGAGTTTTTTCCAGAAAACAATTGTTGCTTGCAATGAATAACCCTACAGCAAACTAACAGAGAATTATCAGGTTAATACCCCGTCAAGTAAATACTTTAAAATTGTCATTGTCCGGCTTGACCGGACAATCTAGAACCTATTGAAAAGACTGGATTCCCCGATCAAGTCGGGGAATGAC
>JAKLQR010000257.1 GCA_022013235.1 Thermodesulfovibrionales bacterium
GGCCTCAACAGCGCGGATTATGTATCTGACTTACAGAGATTATGTTCAGAAGTGGAATGAGATAACATCCATATTCTCACGCGAGTCAATACTTAAAGGCTCATTTGACAAATATGCAGAAACAGGGAAACACAAGAAAGGAACAGCAGCGGTTGACGATGCATTTTTGAAAGAGATTGAGTCATGGCGGGACATTCTTGCCAGGAATATTGCCATAAGGAATCCGGAACTCTCACAGCGCGAACTCAATTTTGCCGTTCAGCGCACCATAGACAGGATTATCTTCCTTCGTATATGCGAAGACAGGGGGATAGAAGCATATGGAAGTCTGATGTCTCTTATGAACGGCGCAAATGTGTACAGGAGGCTTCTTGAGCTTTTCAGGCATGCGGATGAAAAATATAATTCAGGACTGTTTCACTTTAATAAAGAAAAAAACCGCCATGAGATGCCGGATGAGCTGACGCCTTCCCTTGCGATTGATGACAGAAACCTTAAAGATATCATCAAGCGCCTCTATTATCCTGAAAGCCCGTATGAGTTTTCAGTCCTACCTGCCGACATCCTCGGACAGGTTTATGAACAATTCCTCGGAAAGGTTATTCGTCTTACATCAGGGCATCGCGCCGTTGTCGAGGAAAAGCCTGAGGTAAGAAAGGCAGGCGGGGTTTATTACACGCCGACATATATTGTGGATTATATTGTAAAGAATACGGTGGGAAGACTACTGGGGAGTGCTGGTGTCGATAACCCCTCCTCACTCCTCCCCTTAGATAAGGGGAGGATGGGTGGGGTTACCCCCAAAGAAGTCTCCAAACTCCGCATCCTTGACCCTGCGTGCGGTTCCGGTTCATTTCTTTTAGGGGCGTATCAATATCTCTTAGACTGGCACCGCGACTGGTACGCAAACAACGATCCTCAGAAATTGGCAGCAGGGAAGAATTCCGTACTTTATCAGGCGCTGGGTGGAGACTGGCATTTGACGACATCAGAGAAAAAACGCATACTTCTTAACAATATCTATGGCGTTGATATAGACTCTCAGGCAGTTGAGGTGACAAAGTTATCACTTCTTTTAAAAGTGCTTGAAGGAGAGAACAACCAGACGATTGAAAGACAGCTTAAGTTTTTTCACGAGCGCGCCCTGCCTGACCTCGGCGACAATATTAAATGCGGCAATTCGCTTATCGGGCCGGATTTCTATCAGCAGCAGACAATGCTTGATGAAGAAGAGCGTTACAGGATAAACGTATTCGATTGGGAGAAAGAGTTTCCTGCAATCATGAAGGCAGGCGGCTTCGATGCGGTGATCGGCAATCCGCCGTATGTAGATATCAAGGGTCTGCCAGAAATTGATGTGAAGTATATATTCTCAAAATATTCTTCTGCGAATAATAGAATAAATTTGTTCGCAACATTTATTGAAAGATCGCTAGAAATATGCAATTCTTCTCAATTTAGTTTTTCTATGATTATTCCTACCGCACTCTTAACGCAAGAATCTTACTACGCATTAAGGCGGATGATTCTAAATAATTATCAAGTTGCTAATGTAGTACGATTACCTAATGAGTCATTTGGTTCAGCAGCGGGTGATGTAAAAGTTGATACAGTAATTATAGTTATTAAACAAAAAAGTAAGAAAGAGACGCCGACTGAACTTATAGGGTATGCGGGCTATGATAGAATTATGAAGATCGAACCGTCAAACGCTCAAGTTTTTACTACAATAAGTCAGTCTTTGTGGGAAAAGGCCAAAGATTGTGTTTGGTCTATAAATACAAACGAGGCGGACAATGCTATTCTTGCAAAATGCGAAGAAAAAACATTGCCTTTAGAAAAGTGTGCCGACTTTTCATTGGGTCTTACCCCATAGGATAAATATAAAGGCCATACCCCTGCACAAATTGAAGGCAGAGTTTTTCATGCGAATAGTAAGAAGGATAAGACGTTTAGAAAGCTTTTGGCCGGCAATGATGTCATGCGGTATAACATAACATGGAATGGGGAAGAGTGGATAAGTTATGGCCCGTGGCTGGGAGCACCACGAGAAGAAAGGTTTTTTACTGAGAAGCGTATTCTGGTTAAGCAGATTATCGACTGGACGACGAAGCGAATATGGGCGAGCATTACAGATGAAGAACTATATAATACGCAAAATGCTTTTAATCTACTCGCAAAACAAGGCTGGCGCTTAGAATATCTACTCGGTATAATCAATAGCCGACTGATGACCTTTTATCATCGAAAGAAATTTCTCGATGAATTCAAAATGAGATTTCAAAAGATATTAATAAAAGATTGTCGTCTTTTCCCTATTCATGTCATCAACTTTTCCAATCCGGCTGACAAAGCCCGTCACGACAAAATGGTTGCACTTGTGGAGCAGATGCTATCGCTCAACAAGATATTGCCAATGGCCAAGACCGACCACGAAAAGACCGCCCTCCAACGACAGATAGACACCACCGACAAACAGATAGACAGGCTGGTTTATGAGTTGTATGAGTTGACTGAAGAAGAGATTGGGATTGTAGAGGGTAGTTGACACTGATAGACCTGACAGACAACGTCATGATGACTGACGAGTGCCTGAATGATATTAACAACCCTAAAAATAGTATTCAATACAAAAAACAATCAAAAGCAAATTCAGCACTGCTGGCACTCGTTCAAGTCCATCAAATGGTTAGATTTTTATTCACAGATCATCCCCATGCCTAAAAGGAGGTTCTGAACTTCCTACATAGAAAGACCGCAGTTCAATTGGTAGTTTTTCTTGATCTTTCACATAAACTTGCTTGCTATCAATAACGCTTTTTGCATAATCAAGTGTGTTTGCAACCTTCTCTTGTATACTTTTATCTTTACTGTCTGAGAAAAGAGATCTAGTGCCTTTCTCTATAATCATATTCCATCGCCAATTGAGTGTGTGTAATAATTGGCTTTTGTTCTCTTTGAGTGGCACTTTATATCTAAGAAAAACATTGCTA
>JAKLQR010000258.1 GCA_022013235.1 Thermodesulfovibrionales bacterium
GATGATCCGATTCAGGACGAGGGATATAACCACATTAAGGAGAGAGCCCTGCAAATGCGGAAGGACCCTTGTCCGTATGGACCGTATCACCGGACGCACAGACGATATGCTGAAGATAAGGGGCGTTCTCATCTTTCCTTCCCAGATCGAAAAAGCGCTGCTTGAAGTGAAAGGAGTAGAACCGCATTATCAAATCATAGTAACACGACCACAGCACCTCGATGAGATTGAGGTTCAGGTGGAGACTTCGAAGAAATTATTCTCTGACGAAGTGAAACACCTTGAGGAAGTGAAGAAGAAAATCGAAAAACACATTGAAAACTCAATCGGGCTCAGGGTAAAGGTTACACTTGTTGAACCAAAGACCCTTCCCAGAAGTGAAGGCAAAGCAAAGAGGGTCATAGACAAACGTCAATTATAAAGGAGACTGCTATGGAATTGAAACAGATATCCTTATTTTTAGAGAACAAGAAAGGAAGGCTGGCGGAAGCGCTGGATGTCCTCGCAAAGGCAGACATTAACATCAGGGCGCTCTCAATCGCTGATACCTCAGATTTTGGAATCCTGCGTTTAATTGTCCCCGATCCGGATAAAGCAAAAAAGGTCCTTACGAAAAGCAACTTCGCCGTCAGGGAAAGTGATGTAATTGCTGTCGGCGTATCCGACAAACCCGGCGGGCTTGCAAGTGTCCTGAAAATTTTAACCGATGCTGATATCAATGTCGAATATATGTATGCCTTTGTTGAGAAAAGCGGAGAGAAAGCAGTAGTAGTGTTGCGAACAGACAGCATCAGCAACGGGAAAAAAGCGCTGAAAAAGGCCGGGGTTACGGTGCTTTCTTCCCGGGAAGTATATGGGTTATAGATTTCCTTCTCATTTTCGCAAGTTTCCTGGTCACAAACACACAGGGTCTTCGTGAAATAACGACATTTACTCCTTCAGCGTCCAGCTTGTCTTTCAGTATTGCTTCTGTTTTCTCGACATCATAAGGGTCGGTCACTTCCACAGAACTCACTCCGCAGGACTTGCAGATTTCCTCAAGAGAAATTTTTCCCCCCTCTACTCCTTTTGCAGTGATGCCGGTTATCGGAGTAGGCTGGTTCCCTGTCATCGCAACCGCTGAATTATCCAGAATGAGTACCAGGATATTCGCCTTGTTATATACTGCATTGATTAATGCGGGGATCCCGGAATGAAGAAAGGTTGAATCACCAATTACTGCCGCCACTCTTTTTACTCCCTGCTTCGAAATTCCTGCAGCCTGGCTGATGCCGGCCCCCATGCAGAGGCATGTGTCCACTATCTGATAGGGCGGATTAGCTCCGAGGGTGTAGCAACCGATATCGCCGGCAGTGAACGCCGGCTGCGCAGCCTTGAGCGCTTCATAAAATTTACTATGAGGACATCCAGGGCACATTGAAGGCGGCCTGGGCGGCAGAGGTTTTGAATGCTTGTCCCTTTTTCGACTTTCTCTCCATTCCGGTATGCTTTCAGTCATCACATCAGGACCAAGTTCTCCTATCCTGCTTATTTCTCCCGATAATTTTCCTTTGACCCGGGAAGAGTACCTCCTGGCGATCTCTTCAACAAAGGGCTCCCCTTCTTCCAGCACCCAGACTTCCTCCAGTTCTTTCACAAACTCCTCGATCAACGTTTCGGAAACCGGATAGTACGAAACCTTCAAAATAGCAAATTCCGGGCCGTATTCTTGTGCATAGACATACCCGATTCCACATGCTATGATGCCTTTCTTCTGGCCATTTGCAAAGGGCTTGTTCAATCCAGAACCTGCTCCCCATTGCATCAAACGTTCCTGTTTGTCCTGCAAATTTCTATGGCATCTCAAGACATTACTCGGCACAGCGATCATGTTTGGAGGATCTTTTTTCAGCAGAAGAGGGTTCTGCTCCCTCACCTCTCCTGTCACAACCAGCGAATAGGCATGACAAATCCTGGTCACCGTCCTCAACATCACCGGGAGACCCATCTGTTCGGATAATTCGAATGCCCTTATCGTCATATCCTTGGCTTCCTGCGAATCACACGGCTCAAGGCATGGTATTTTTGCGAATTTCGCATAGAAACGCGAATCCTGTTCATTCTGAGAAGAATATGCGCTCGGATCATCAGATACTGCAAGGACCAGCCCGCCTTTAGTCCCGAGATATGCAATAGTCATCAAAGGGTCTGCTGCGACATTCAGTCCTACATGTTTCATGGAACAGATCGCTCTTTTACCCGCATAGGAAGCGCCGATTGCAGTTTCTAACGCAACCTTTTCGTTTACCGCCCATTCCACGTTGCCTGAAAAATTGCGGGCGATATACTCGAGGATCTGTGTAGCAGGAGTTCCGGGATAACTCGTTGCCATAGATATCCCAGACTCTATCGCTCCCCTTCCGATTGCATCATCGCCTAACATTATGATTTCCTGACCTGCCTGATTATGTTTCACCTGAAAATACTCCTTTGACCGATTTTTATTTCCTGATCAATAATTATACCTAATTTCAATGGAAATGTTTGTGAGACAGCAACCTTCAGTAAGAGGTTATGGGCATTTTTAAAATCCTCCCATTTGCAGAGAGAGGTTGGATGGATATTGGACAATAAACCGATACCACCCCTGCCCCTCCTTGCAAAGGAGGGGAGTGATCTTACCCTATTATTTTGATCTTCCCCCGATTATTCGAATTGAATCTTTAACTCGATACATTCATATCTTCAATATTTGCCCTATCAATTGTCAGAATAATGTGTGTAGAATATTCAGGAAATGAACAATATTATTGATTTCCACACCCATGCCTTTCCGGATGAATTATCAGAAAGGGTAATAAAGATGCTCGAAGGTGAAGGGGGCGTCAAAGCTCATCTTGACGGTAAAATATCCTCCCTGCTTTCTTCCATGGACACCTGCGGGATTGAAAAGAGTATCATCTGCAATATTGCCACAAAACCGGCGCAATCCGATTCAATCCTGCAATGGTGTAAAAAGATCAGGTCCGAGAGAATTATTCCGTTTCCTTCTTTTCATCCCTATGATCCGAAATTCAAAAAAAGAGTTGATGAAATAAAACAAGAGGGTTTTAAAGGAATAAAATTTCATCCCTATTATCAGGATTTTATAATA
>JAKLQR010000259.1 GCA_022013235.1 Thermodesulfovibrionales bacterium
AACGGCTATACGAATATGTTTAGACAACTTCTTTCGCAATCCGATATCCATGTATTGTTAAAAACCGATTATAGAAGAATCCTGAATATAATCCCTTATAAACGAATGATCTACACCGGACCTATCGATGAGTTTTTTGATTTCCAATATGGAAATCTTCCCTATCGCTCGCTGAGATTTGAATTCGAAACACATGATCAGGAATGGTTTCAGCCGGTCTCTCAGGTGAACTACCCGAATGATTATGATTTTACGAGGATCGTAGAGATTAAGCATGCAACCGGCCAAAAGCATCACAAAACAACAATTGTGAGAGAATATTCCTCAACAGAAGGTGATCCGTATTATCCTATACCGAACGAAAAAAACCATCTTCTTTATGAAAAGTATAAAAAAGATGCCGGAAAGATCAAAAATACTTACTTCATTGGACGACTTGCACACTACCGCTATTACAACATGGATCAGGTGATTGCTTTGGCCCTAGAATTGTATGAGAATATAGCGGGTAAAGAGTCGTAAAACGCATACACCAGGGTAGGCAAATGTTCGGTATATTCCCCTGTAGTATATTTGACAACATCGCAAAAAGTCCTTTCCATGGCTGTCATTCCCGAAGCCTGCCCTCGAAATTCGTAATCGGGGGTCCTTAATCGTGAATCCATTCTTTTCAAGAAGTTGCGCGCACCTGGATTCCCGCCTTTGCGGGAATGACGACTTTTTACGAGTTCATCATTCTGGGGAAAAGGGAAATATAAGAAGCCGGATGTACACAAGCAAAAAAAGTGTGATAAGATTTACAGATCAGGATATGCAGGAAATGTGGCGATGAAGATACTGATTGTCGATGATGATAAAAATCTGAGAAAGGTGCTCGTGAATGAGCTCTCTGATGCAGGATATGAAGTATCCCAGGCTGACAACGGGATAAAGGCGGTTCAATTGATCGAGAAGGAAGAACAGGATGTCCTCCTCCTCGACCTCAATATGCCGGGAATGAATGGCATGGAGATACTGAAACAACTCAGGGAACTCGATATCCCTACAGAAGTTGTTATTCTCACTGCGTATGCAACGGTATCTACGGCAGTCGAGGCGATGAAGAACGGCGCATATGACTACCTGACGAAACCCTTCCAGATAGAGGAGCTCATCACTGCAGTCGAGCGGGCGTACGAGAAGAAGAGGCTGCTCAGTGAAAACCTGCTGCTGAAATCACAGTTAAAACGACAGACTGAGAGAAAGAAGATTGTGACAAACCACCCGCTCATGCTGGAGGTTCTTGAAACAGCAAGAAAATTCGCGCTTTCGGCGTTCCCTGTACTGATAAGCGGCGAAAGCGGTGTAGGGAAGGAACTGGTCGCGCAGGCGGTCCATGATTCTTCCCCCCGCAGCGAAGGGCCCTTTATCCCCATAAACTGTGGAGCGATCCCCGATACAATGCTCGAGAGCGAACTTTTCGGTCATGAAAAAGGGGCCTTTACCGGCGCCTATGCAAAAAAACCCGGATTGCTCGAGATCGCAAACCATGGTTCAGTTTTCCTCGATGAGATCGGCGAACTGAGTCCTGTCCTCCAGGGGAAGCTGCTCAGAGTCATAGAGAATGGGAACTTTTTTCGGGTCGGCGGCATAAAAGAAGTCGGGGTGGACGTCAGATTTGTGTCGGCTACCAATAAAGATATCAACAAGGAAGTCGAAGAAGGGCGCTTCCGGCAGGACCTGTATTACCGGATCAGCTCGCTGGCCTTAACCATCCCTCCGCTGCGGGAACGGAAGGAGGATATCCCGCTACTCGTCGAACATATCATAAAGAGCACCGGGATGTTTAAAAACAGGGGCATCAGCAAAAAGGCGCTCAAGGTCCTTGCAGGATATTCCTGGCCCGGCAACGTGCGGGAACTTCAGAATGTTGTCCACAGGTCTCTGTTCCTTTCCAGGAATCAGATCATTGATGAGGATGAACTTCCTGCCGACATGCTGGTGGGACGGAAGACCTCCGGGAGGAAGCTGGGAGATATTGAACGGGAGCATATTCTGAAGGTGTATCGGGAAGTGAACGGTCAGAAGAGAAAGGCAGCGCAAATCCTCGGTGTCGACCCGAAGACCCTGTACCGGAAACTCTCATCGTACGGGATAAAGGAATAGATCAAATATTTTTTTCTGCGTTGTTGCAGCGTCTTCAAAATTTCCTGCAAGAATTGTTTCTCCGGTTTCCGAATTTCTCCCGCAGACGGAGGGTTCAGAATGAATCCGGGGAATTCCATGACACGGTTACCTGCTGCTTGTGAGGGCGTTCACTTCGATCTTGACGACCTGTTCCCGCGGATCCCGGTAATTTCTGATTCTTATATCGAGGTCTTTAATCGTAAGATAGGGAGTTCTTGTCTCGATAGCGTAAAGAATATCACTCAGCGATCTTGTGTCAGGGACAACGGTATCGATGCTCACTCCGATAACTTTGAATGCATCGAGGTCTTCCGGTTTCTGTACCCGTTCCGATGTGATCGTCGCTCCGCTTCTCGTAATGGTATCTTTCACCATTTCCTGCAGAGACGCGGCTACAAGGGAAAGGGTTTGGCCTTCGACGAGTTTCGTTTCCTCGGCCTTCCTTTCTTCTTTCAGGGCATCAAGCTGCTTCTCAAGCTCGGGTTTTTCGGCAATTAGGGCGACGTATTTCTCCAGGGTTTTTGTCTTGATCTCCTCGCCTTCTTTGATCAAGGCAACATCCTCCTGAATCCGGACATAGACATACTCGTAGAGGAGAAATCCGAACAGGATAATCATGAGCGGTACCGTAAGAATGAGCGTTCTACTCTTCTTCATCTCCTCCCTCTGCTTGCTTTGCGGGTTTTTGGGGTTCTTCTTTTATTCCTTCTATCTCCATTTTGATGTTGAAGCGGTCTGCATTCAGCCGGGTATCACGGAAGGTAGGGGAGGCGAATTCAGCCTTGATGAAATAAGGCGATGATTCAAGTTTTGCGAGAAGCCCTGAAGAAGAAGTTGCATATCCCTCCATTTCTACCTTTGTCTCGCTTATGCGCAGCCTTGTGAGCCATACAGTTTTCGGCAGGACGGTAGTGAGCTCTTTGAGGATATTGAGTGCCATCGGTTTCCTGGTCTTGAAAGTATATATCGCAGCAATATCTTTGCGGATATTCTCCACCTCTTTCTTGAGTGCTTCGACCTTCCTGACCTCATCTTTCCTCTGCATAATCTGGAGGTCAATCTCCTGAACTCTCTTCTCCTCAACCCTGAGCGGAGCCATGATATAGAGAACCCAGAGTGCGAGGAGAGCAACCAGAAGAATGATTGTGAGCGCAAACGGCGCCTTCTCCACGGGATGTCTTCCCCTGCTCAGGAGATTCAGGCTCTCTCTTTTCGGCCACAATGATTCTATTACTCCTCCGACGGCTGCATAGGGGATCTCCGATGTCTGTCCCGGGGTTTTGAGCTTCAGATAAGTCTCATTCACGATGGTAAGCGGATGGGTAATGCGGGATTTCAGGATCTCCCTCAGGCCTGCGGTGCTGTTTTTAAAGAGTATCTGTATCCGCTCCGGGTTACCGGACAGTTTTAAAATATCCGTATGAGTCTGAATTTCTGACATGAGTACATCGGCCTGTACTCTCTCATCCTCTGTCTGGAAATTTCCTGAAAAGGTGTTCATCACCGCACCTTTGATGAAGAGGGCGCCCTCGAAGCCTTCCTTTCTTATGTCCAGGAAAAGCGAATCTGCCTTCCCGTCGCGGTAAGAGTTCAGCGCTTCCATGCACGAGAGGTTTACGGTTATCCGTGATATGTGGATCCCCTTTTCCCTGAATGTCTCCCTGTACTGATCAATGAGATCAGACCTGGCAGCGACAATGAACAGGGTGATCTTTTCCGGGGTCTCCCCAAGCAGCTTGAAGTCGTAATAGGCGTTTTCAGCACTGAACGGCGTTATCCTGTCCAGTTCGTAAGAGACGACATTCGAAAGGCTCTCCTTCACTGCAGCGGGGAATTCCGCTGTTTTGAAGACAGCCCATGCTTTTGGAATACAGAGGGTAATCTCAGCCTCCGAAGTGGTGAATTCACTGAGTGCAAGAGCGGCAGACGATGCAAGCACTTCCGGTTGCGGGTATTTTCCTTCTTCAAAAGAAAATTCCCTTGTCTGTTTCACGGCAATTCTTGAGAGAAACCGTTAGCCGTATGCTACAGATGCTGTCCCTTTTTCGAGAGAGACGGAAATGTTCTTTGACGGATAGACCCTGTCGTCAGCGGGACTGAACGAGAGTATTTTCCAGAGAGGACCGCCTATCTGTTTCAGAGATGTTGACGAGCTTGAGGCAACATCGGTTATTCTTTTTATGACTGCGCTTCCGTTCATTCTCTTATTATAACAGGGCTCTTGTAATAGAGAAAGGTATACTGGTCCATTTCCGTAAGTCTGACCATGGCCCGTATTGCATATGCTCCCTTCTCCCCTGTTTTCTTCCCGGATGCATCGATACTGAAAACGCTGGAATCAGTCATGATGAGGTATTTTAATGCTTCCTGAGAATTGGTGCCAAGGATTCCAGTAATGTCGTTCATGTCGATTTCTTTGCTCGCCCTCAACTCTATGAGCTGATCTGCGGCCTCCGGCGTCATGCCCGGGACCGCGAGCAGAACTTCTCTCGGCGCTGCTTTCACGTTGATCCTGCTATTTTTTGCATGGACGGTCAGGAACTCGATAACCCCCTTTTTTTCTTTGCTCCCATAGAGGATGTCAGGGGTTACCCCTTTTACCAGGAGGAGTTCCTCCACAGTATCGAACTTGGCATCCTTCGCGTTATAGGGTGTCGGCAGCGATTGATAATAGTCGCTTTCAGCGCCGTTCAGGCGGTGAAGATCATCGGGGTCCTTCCAGTCCATGAGAGAATCCACAATGATATCAGCGTCTTCTCCGCTTATCCCCGTATTCATGAACAAATTTTTCAGGACCAGCTCAGGTGCGGTATTGATGTCAACCTTCCCGGCTTCATCCGTTATTCTGACAGTGTAATACCCTTCTCCTAATTGTGCGTCATGTGGCGTACCGTCTGTTTTCCATATTTCCCTGCCCTCGAGTTCGACGTTCTGGTTCCTGTAAACATTCCGGTAGAAAATCTCCATAATCCCCCTCTGGATTCCGGCCTCCGCAAGAAATTTTTTTGCTATTCCGCTCTTGTATGACATTATTGAGAGCGTCTCGGTTCTTGCCATGAGAGAGAAGGAAAATACGATGACCATGAGAATGGTGAGCACCCAGAGTACGATAAGAAGGGCAATCCCTCCTTCTGTCCTCAGATGTTTCCCGTGTTTCGTCATCTATTCTTCTTCTCCTATCACAAACTGTCCCGTATCCGTAAGAGTACCGCGGACCCTGACCGGAATGATGAGGGAGAGGTCACGGGGGCCATCAATGAAGTGCATCCTTATTTTTTCGGGGATTTGATTTTTTTCTGTCCACTGGTCAACCCACCGGCCTGTTTCTTCGAAAGGGTCTTTATAGAAATATTCGAAATAGATGCTTTCAAAAGTGTCGAAAAGCGTTGCCTCCCGCTTTGCCTCCATATTGACGACGTTTTCTGAAACAACAAGGATTTGTCTCCCGTTTTCCGTGGACTGGACTGAATAGGTCGCGAGCACGAACCCCTTCTCCCCGCCCCATATCGAATAGTTTGTCGTGAACTGAATGAATTGCCGTTCGCCCCTGAAATAGAATTGCACTTCGGCTTCCCCTTCCTGCACATAGGTGAGCGGAATTTGGGACTGAATCTGTGAATCAAGGATATTCATGGACGCCCTGGTTCTCTCGAATGTTTCTATTTTCTTTTCCCCTGATTCGACAGAACGTATGCCGATTCGCATTGCACCGAGAATGATTATGATGATGAGGGCGAGCAGGGTGATTGCAATGGTCAGTTCGAGGAGCGTGAAGCCCAGCGCGTTGAGTCTGAACCTCTGTTTTTTCAGATTCCCCCGTGCATCCTTTTCCGGCCCGTGTAATTCATCATGCGGCTGAACGCCGGCAGAAAAAGGATTTTCAGTCATTCTCGTCCCGGTCAACCCTATATCTCCTTTTTTACAGTCTTCAGCGTTCTGATCGTGAGCGACCGTTCCTTTATCCCTTTCACCCAATGGACGGTGACAGCGATCTCCATCATCTTTACCTGGAGGTTCTCTGTCCTTTCCTGCAGGGTTTCAGCGATGGAAGTATCGATTTGATATCCGTCATCAGTCACTTCGCCCAGAGACTGTTCAACAGGTTTCTCTTCATCGAGGAGTTCCCTCATCTTTACCTGTGCCTTTGTTGCCGCAGTCGTATAATCACCTGAGACCGAGATCGCTTTCAGGTTTGCCGAGAAAAGCTGCAGGACGACGGTTACTGCGATGCCGAGTATCGAAATCGCGACGAGGATCTCGATGAGGGTGAAGCCTGTCGCGGTATTCAGGAAGGAGGAGCGGCGCCCCTGCCTCCCGGTTACCGATGCTCTGTGTCCCTGTTTCATTTCACGACCACTGAACCACCGATTGGATCTGTCCGTATCTCTACCGCCTTTTTGGAATTCCAGAGAACTATCGTGCCGCTTTCTATTCCACCGGAAGGATGGAAGATAAGCTGATATTTCCCTTCGATGATTTCCCCTGCAAAGGGGTCTATGATTTTTATGGAAATATCTTCCGGGATATCTCTTGATCCCCGTCCCTCGATCCCGTATTGCTTTGCATCGAGGTCGATGATTACATACTGCCTTTCACCGTGGATCTGCGCGAGAGACCGGGCCTCTCTGATGGTTGCCGACACTTCTCTCACCGTTGCATGAAACTTTTGAGAAGGGAGCAGATTTGTGAAGAGAAGAGTTGACATGCCGAGAATGATCGCCATAAGG
>JAKLQR010000260.1 GCA_022013235.1 Thermodesulfovibrionales bacterium
CCCAAGAAGCTGGAAACTGTGGAGAGAGAAATCAGAAATGCTGGTGGGGAGTGTTTGTGTTTGCCAATTGATGTCAGGTACAAATCGGGATTTGAAATGACTCTTTCCCGGGCACTGAAAAGGTTTGGAAAAGTTGATGTATTAATAAACGGAAGCGGCATTAATTCGCCCTCACCGATCATGGAAATTTCTCCCGAGGAATGGGATGGCATTCTCGATGTCAACTTGAAGGGGACTTTATTAGGATGTCAGGTCTATGGGGCACATATGTTGGAGCGGCGCACTGGGTCAATTATAAACATATCTTCTGCATCTTCCGGCCCTCCATTATCCAAGGCATTTACGTATTCGGTCTCAAAGGCGGGAGTAAAAAACCTCACTCAGAACCTAGCGCGAGAATGGGCGGCTTACAATGTTCGAGTAAATGCCTTAAGACCAGGTTTTTTTCCTACGGAGTGGAATCGCAAGAACTTTATCTCAGCAGAAAGAGAGAAAGCTATTCTCGGGCACACGCCGATGAATCGTTACGGAAAGCCCGAAGAACTGTTAGGAGCAGTTATCTGGCTTGGTTCGGACGCTTCTAGCTTCGTGACAGGGGCGGAGATTTCAGTTGATGGTGGTTTTACTGCTATGACCATTTGAGGTCGATGGGACCAACGGTGGATGAGGAGAGAATTTGCAATGAAAGAGTTTGAGGACAAAACAGTTGTCATTACTGGTGGAACAAAAGGTATCGGGCTTGATATTGCCGAGGCTTTTCTTGAAGAAGGCGCGCATGTTTTTGTCGGTAGCCGTCGTGACAGCGAAGCCTTTCGGGAAAGATGTCCAAGCATCTGCTTTGTGCGAACAGATGTGAGAAGCTATAAACAAATGGAAAATCTGGTCGGCGAATCAGTCAAGCAAACGGGCCACCTTGATGTCTTTGTAAATAATGCGGGTATCTCTATTTGGAGATCGCTGGACAAAGTCGATGAAAAATTCTGGTCGTTGCTTGTTGATACCAATCTTAAAGGCGCTCTATGGGGTTGCAAGGCTGCTGCTGGATATCTTAAAAAAGGTGGAGCCATAATAAACGTTGCCAGCCTTGCTGGAAAAAGAGGAAGTGTAAACAACTCTGTTTATGTTGCCTCGAAGTTTGGAATGGTTGGTATTACCCAGGCTCTATCAAAGGAACTCGGTCCCCGAGGAATAAGGGTAAACAGTATTTGCCCCGTCTATGTAAGTACTGATTCTCTCCTGAAAAACCTGTCGGGTGATCATCCTGATGTGGGGGCAATGAAGCCCCAAGAGTTCTTGGATGTGTGGGCAGCAAAAAATGCTGCTTTAGGAAGGCTTCCTACAGGTCGAGAGTGTGCTAATCTATGCCTTTTTCTTGCATCTGAAAGAGCTTCTGCGATCACGGGTCAGAACATCAACGTTGATTGTGGCGTGCTTCCACAGTAGTTATCGATAAAATTACGCTTGGCTCTGCAGCCATCCTACTAACAAGAATGTAATTGGCCTAATCCAAGGCTAACAAAAAAACCCTTAAAGATGGAAATAACACCTATGTTTATAAACAATCGTGTCAAAGAGATTTTGAAATCAGGTGGAGTTACAATCGGCACTTGGTTGAACTTTGCCCACACATCAAATGCTGAAATACTTGCAAGTAGCGGCTTTGAATTTGTTGGCATCGACATGGAACACAGCGTTATCGATCTCTATGAAATGCAAAATGTAATCATGGCAGTCGAATCTGCTGGAGCATGTCCGTTGGTCAGGCTTACGAGCAATGACCCCAATCAGACGAAACAGGTAATGGATGCTGGGGCATACGGCGTTCTTGTGCCGATGGTCAAAACGGCGGAGGAAGCAGAGCTGGCGGTCAGATCGGTCAAGTATCCTCCTCAGGGCATGCGCAGTGTTGGTATCGGTCGGGCTCATAAATATGGATACGCATTTGATGAGCACTTCAAGATGGCCAATCGTGAGTCGCTTGTGATTATTCAGATAGAGCATATCGACGCGCTGGGTGAAATTGACAGTATTTTTTCGGTAGAGGGCGTTGACGCCTATATGATCGGTCCGTATGACCTTTCGGGGTCCATGGGGATTGCAGGTGAAGTTCGCCATCCCAAGATGCTGCGGGTTCAGAGGGAGATACTTGCTGCCGCGAAAAAACACAAGGTAGCTGCCGGGATTTTCATTGTCTATCCCCATGAAGCAGCGATGAAAGAATACTTGCGGGAAGGATATCAGTTTTTTGTCATAGGCTCTGACTTGATATTCTTGTCGGAATACACGAAGAAAAATGCTAAAAAAGCTTTTGCGGCGAAGAGAGAATTCCTTGCGAACCAGTCCATAAAAGGAGCTGATGAGATAATATGCTAATGAGCGGAATCCAGCGGTCAAACTTGTTCTTGGCGCTTGTAGTAAAGCGGACTCTATATGCTTCATCGCGAAGATGACTAATACCGAAATACTGTTTCACTATGTATCTGACTTTTTATATGCTTTGTTTAGGTAAACATGTATAATAAAAATAAGATTGCTTCTCTTTTACCAAGAAAATTAATTTATTGTGATGTTGGAGCTCGTGGGGGGATTGAAGGACCGTGGAAACAGTTTCGTGACATAATTGAGTTAATCAGCTTTGAAGCTGATAGAGAAGAATACGAATCACTATCAGAAAAAAAAATGCCGGATGATAAAATTTATCCATATGCTCTTTGGAGAGAACCTAAGGACGTTTCCTTAAATCTAACACGAGCTAGAGGATGTTCATCAATTTATGAACCTAATACTGAGTTTTTAAAACTTTATCCAGATGCAAAAAGATATAACGTAGATGATGTTCTTAAAGTAAAAGC
>JAKLQR010000028.1 GCA_022013235.1 Thermodesulfovibrionales bacterium
AGACTTTGTTCACATTGATGTGGAATTGCTCTTCTACCGAGAATGCAAGGCAGGGGATCTGATGGTCCAGTTCTCTTGCTTTTATCGTAATAAGCGGGTCTTTCAGGAGGACTCCGTGAAATTCTGACACTCCGTTCTCTATCCTATGAAAGCGGTTTTCGGCATAGAATCCTGACGATACAATTCTCCCGCCCTGCACCGCATGAACGTCTATGCGAAGCGGGTATTCGTGGATAAGGTTCCATGTGTATGCACGGAGTTTCCCTTCCACGCAGTCGCATATATTCGATGGTCCGTATACCCTCAGGGGAATATCTCTCCGCAACAGTGCCCTGAGCAGGGTGTCGAACCCTATGAAATGGTCTATGTGGGTATGCGTCACAAATACATCGGTCACCTTCTGCAGGTCTCCGGGGCTGAGCCGCACAATACTCCCTATATCGAACAGGAATGCCCTTCTCTCACGCGCGATACGGACGAACAAAGAGGGGTCTTCAAATGGTTTGTTTACGAGACGGTGTACGAAGGCGGATTTCATGAGTGATTATATCCCATTGTGATATAATATTAGCAAAATTTACCAGGAAAAAAGCTAAGAGCATAGGGCAAAGAATATAGCGTAAACATAAGAGGAGAAACAGAGGGAAACAGCAGTTTTTTCTTTATGCCTCTTTGCGCTAAGCTCTTTGTTTATGCTCTGAAGCGGAGGAAATATGTCAGAACTTCGAAGAGACCCGATATCCGGCAGATGGGTGATCATCTCTGTGGAAAGAGGGAAAAGGCCTACTGATTTTGTTTCTCCCTCTCAGAGGAAAAGAGGCGGTTTCTGTCCTTTCTGTCCGGGAAATGAATATACCACACCGAGCGAAATCATCGCATTCAGGCAGTCGGAAACAAAACCGAATACCCCCGGCTGGACACTCAGGGTCATGCCGAACAAATTTCCCGCGCTCCAGATTTCCGGAGATCTGAAAAAAACCGGGGTCGGCATGTTCGACAAGATGAACGGCATCGGCGCCCATGAGGTTATCGTCGAGACGCCGGATCACATGCTTTCCCTTGCGACAATGCCGGGCAAGGCTGTTGAAGACGCCCTCTGGGCGTATTATCAGCGCCTCTCCGACCTCAGAAAAGACCGCCGCATAAAGTATGTGCTGCTCTTCAAGAATGAGGGAGATGCCGCGGGGGCGTCTCTCGAACATTCCCACACCCAGTTGATTGCGCTGCCGATTGTCCCCAAGCTCGTTCTGGAAGAAACCGATGCATCGAAACGGTACTACGACCTGAAAGAGCGGTGCATTTTCTGCGATGTGATCAATCAGGAACTCGAAAGCCGGATAAGAGTTGTCTATGAGAACGACTGCTATGTTGCACTTGCGCCATTCGCTCCGCGGGCGCCGTTCGAGACATGGATCTTACCCAAAAAACACGAGCCGGTATTTTCTCCCCCGGACAGCAGCTTTACGCTCCTTGCGGATATTCTCCAGACCGTCCTGAAACAGATAGACAGGATTCTTGATGTTCCCCCGTACAATTTTGTTATTCATACATCCCCTTTTGCCGACGAAATCAACGATTATTACCACTGGCATATCGAAATCGTTCCGAAACTCACCAAGATCGCAGGGTTTGAATGGGGGTCCGGTTTTTATATCAATCCGACCCCTCCGGAGGAATCAGCCAAATTCATGAGAGAAGCAAAGATATGAAAATCCTCATTGCAACTCCGGAAGCCGTTCCCTACATAAAGACCGGAGGGCTTGCGGATGTGGCAGGGGCGCTCTGCAGGGAATTGCGGAGCATGCACTATGAAGCACATCTTGTGCTTCCCCTGTACAGGAAAATACGGGAGACTGTTCCGTCCCTTGAGGATACTGGAATTACCATAAAGGTTCCGGTAGGCAGCTGGGTTGTTGAAGGGCAGATATTCAGCGATGAGCGTTCGAATTATTTCATTGCCTGTGATGATTTTTTTGACAGAGAAGAACCCTACGGGACCCCGGACGGGGACTACGCGGATAATGCATCACGATTTGTGTTTTTTTCAAGGGGCATTTTTGAGGCATGCAAGGTCCTTGATTTCCGGCCGGACATCATCCACTGCAACGACTGGCAGACGGGACTTGTTCCCCTTTACCTCAAAATGCTCTACAGTTCAGACGCATTTTTCAGAGATACCTCTACGGTACTCACTCTCCATAATCTGGGATACCAGGGAGTTTTCCCTGCATCAGAAATGCCGCTCACGAATCTCGGGTGGAAGTTGTTTGCGCCTGAAGGGATCGAATTCTACGGGAAGGTCAACTTTCTTAAGGCAGGAATCCTGGCAGCCGACGTCCTCACCACAGTGAGCGAGACCTATGCAAAGGAAATCCTGAGCAGTGAACACGGCTTCGGCCTCGACGGCCTTTTGAGGACCAGGGAAAGAGACCTTTACGGAGTTATCAACGGGATAGATTACGGGGAATGGGATCCTGCAAACGATGCGTTTCTCCCCGCCTCCTTTCACCACGAGAATATTTCAGGCAAATCGGTCTGCAAAAAAGAATTGATGAAATCCCTCTTCAAAAAGGCGGACAAACAGGACTTAAAGCGCGTACCGCTTCTCGGCATGGTCGGAAGACTTTCCGAGCAGAAGGGCCTTGACCTCGTTCTTCAATCAATCCCCGAATTGCTGTCCTCCGGAGTGAACCTTGCGGTTCTGGGAAAAGGGGATGAAAAATATCACCGGGGATTCCTCTCGCTCCAGGAACGATACAGAGATAAAATGTCAGTGACCATAGGGTTTGACGATTCGCTTGCCCACAGGATCTATGCAGGCGCTGATTTCTTCATCATGCCCTCACAATATGAGCCATGCGGACTCGGACAGCTCATGTCGCTGCGGTACGGCTGCATCCCTGTTGCACGGAGAACCGGAGGACTGGCCGATACGATACAGGATTTTGAGCCGCTTGCTTCCCGCGGTACGGGTTTCCTTTTCACTGACTATACACTGTCAGCATTCCTCGACGCGCTGAAAAGGGCGTTCTGCGTGTTTACGGACAGCAGGAAGATGAACAGGATGATCACAGAGGGGATGCAGCAGGATTTCTCTTGGAGAAGTTCAGTTGAGCGTTACTGCCGGCTTTACGAACACTCACTGGGGAAGAAGAGACCCCTGAGGATACCTTAGAGAATATGGACGCAGCGCAGAGAAAGAAATTCACCGAAGTAATGTTTGAATATATCCACGACGGTATCGTAGTGCTTGACCGGGACTACCGGATAATTACCGTGAATAAGTCCATAGAAAAATGGATTCCGGTGCCGTATTCGCAGCTTCTGCAAAGCGACTGCCGGAAGGTCTTTCATGAAAACAGCTGCATCTGTCCTCACTGTGCCGCTGAAGTCACTTTCGCGTCCGGCGAAGTGAATATCGTCTCACAGAAGCTCTCTTGTGACGGGAAGGTATGTTATGCGGAACTTTCAGCCTATCCTGTCCATGACGAGAAAGGGGAAGTCATTGAATGTGTGGTGGTCATCCAGGACATCACAGAGCGCATGATCTGCCACGACGAAACCCTCAGGCTCTACAATGAGGTCACCCAGACGAAAGAATATCTTGAAAGCATTATCGAACACTCTGCAGATGCTATCGTCGCCTCAGACCTGAACGGGCTTATTGTGTCCTGGAACAGAGGCGCCGAAAGGATATACGGGTTTACAAAAGCAGAGGCGATCGGGAAATTCCTCCCGTTTGTCCCTGAATTCCTCATTGACCCGGAATGGGAAAACAACCAGAGGGTCAGGAACGGTGAAGTGCTCAGGCGGATCGAGACCTTGCGGAAAAAGAAGGACGGTACGATTATTACGGTCAGTCTTACGCTTTCACCCATCAAGAATGCCGCAGCTGAAGTGATCGGCATCAGCGGTATCTCAAGGGATATCTCTGAGGTGAAAGGCGTTGAAAAAGAGCTTGTGAGGAGGAATCAGGAACTCTCCCGCCTCTTCTTCATCAGTTCGGCCATGAGGGGAACTCTTGAACTTGACAGGCTGCTCAAAATGGTGCTCACCGCGGTTACCATGGGAGACGGCCTCGGGTTCAACAGGTCTATCCTTTTTCTTGTAGACGAAAAAAGGAAGGTTCTGAAGGGCGCGATGGGCGTTGGTCCTGCGAGCCATGAAGAGGCGTATCATATCTGGGACAGGCTTTTGCTCGAGAGAAAGACGCTCCAGGACATTATGCATGACATAGAAATAGGCGCTTCAAAAAATGACTCCACGTTCGACAAAATCATCCTTGCCATGGAGATACCGCTCAGCGAGGAGACGGTCCTGACCAGAACAGTGAAGGAGATGAAACAGTTCAATGTCCATGACGTGAACGCCGAGCCTTTCTCCGACCGGGTACTGGCGGAGAAACTGGGGACCCAGGCATACTGTGTCGTGCCGTTGATATCACGGGATAAGATCCTCGGCGTCCTGTGGGTGGATAACTATTTCAATCGGAAACCGATTACTGAAGAAGATATGCGGTTCCTTACCGCTTTTTCAAACCATGTGGCGTCTGCAATCGAGAACGCCAGGCTTTTTGAGCAGGTGATCCTCACCGAACAAGAACTTGAAAATATATTTGAGTCCATATCCGATATGGTTATTTTTGTGAGTGATGAGTATGTCGTGAGAAATATCAATAAAGCGGTATGCAAAAGACTGGGGAAGCCTCAGGAGGAAATAATCGGCAAGAAATGCTTTGAAGTCCTGCACGGTATACAAGAACCATGGACGGAATGCCCTCATAAGAAAACAATGGAGAGAAGAACGGCATATGTCGAGGAAGTCGAAGACCCGTATCTTGGCGGGACGTTTATCACGTCGAGTTCTCCGATCTTCGATATCAACGGGATTTTTATCGGTACGGTGAATGTCCTCAGCGACATAACAGAGCTGAGAACTCTCCGGGAACGGGTCATCAGGAGCGAGCGGATGGCGGCCCTCGGGGAGGTCGCGGCACGGGTTGCCCACGAGATCAGAAATCCGC
>JAKLQR010000261.1 GCA_022013235.1 Thermodesulfovibrionales bacterium
AGATCCCCGACCGCTTCCTGTACAAGCTGTCCGAGACTGAATTTGGCGCCTATGAACTCAGTGCGGCCTATTCTCGAAAATGCGAGCAGATCGTCTATCAGCATGCTCATCGATTTTGCAGACCCTGCAATTATCTTCAGGTAGTGCCTGCTTTCTCCATCCAGTGTCTCACCGGCTTTTTGATTGAGCAGTTCTACAAATCCGTTAATATGGCGGAGCGGCGCCCGGAGATCATGGGAAACAGAGTAGGAGAACGCCTCCAGTTCCTTGTTGGCATACTCAAGTGCACGCGCCCGTTCATGCAGCGCTTCATTCACCCTTTGCACCTCGGCAGTCCGGTCACTAACCTTTTGTTCCAGTTCTTCATTCAGTCTGCGGATTTCCTGTTCTGCTCTCTTCCGTTCAGTAATGTCTCTGAATATGCCTATGACAGATTGTTTTCCTGACATTGTTACAAGTGACGAGCTGATGTCGGCATAAAAAACGCTCCCGTCTTTTTTCTTTACCGGAATATTCAAAGCAATTTTTATCTGCCCTCTGGCCAGCTTATCGAATTGTTCTATAACATAGGACAACTCTTCTTTCGGGTGAATATCGTACACCGAAAGGCCCTTTATTTCTTCCGGAGTATATCCAAGCATTGTACACATTGCCGGGTTGCTGCCATAAAATATCTTTTCCTGGATGTCTGCGAGAAGAATACCGTCTGCAGCATTCTTGAAAATTGTCCGAAATCTTTGCTCGCTCTCCAGGAGCGCTTCCTCTGCCCTTTTCCGTTCGGTTATATCCAGTGCGGCGAAGGTTACCCCAATCGATAAATTTCCCGGATCTACCGGAGCTGAACTTAAGAGCACATCAATAATGGTCCCTTCCTTGCATTTCCATCGGGTCTCGACAGTGCCGATACCTTGTTCCTGGATCTGTCGGTATTTTTCTCTGCCGACATATTCAAAATCTTCATCCGTCGGATACAGTATCCTTGAGCTTTTTCCGATCAGTTCTTCGGCAGAATACCCGAGCATTTTACATAGATAATCGTTAGCCTGAAGGAGCATCCGTTCAGGAGAGGATACAAGCCCTATCCCAACCGGTGATGCGCGAAAGATGCTTTTTAGCCTCTCTTCGTTTTTACGAAGGTTTTCCTCAGCCCGTTTGCGTTCTGTAATATCTGTTGCAATATGAATAATTTTCTGGAGATTCCCTTTGTCGTCGAATATCGGCGTGCATGAGACGAGAAACATTCCTCCAAGGGCTTCTACTTCCATTTCGACAGCGGTAAGTTGCAATGAGTCAAGCATTTTTTCCAGTGGGCAGCCTGCGGGTGGTGCATCTGCATTATGAAAGATCTCAAAGCATTTTTTGCCCGCAATCTCTTCGAAGGATTGCACTCCGATTGCTTTGAGCGTTGCATGATTTGCCGATATGATATTGTGATCTGCATCAAGGATAATTGTCGGGTGCCCGATTGCCTGGAAGATATTCTCCCATTCACGATGAGCATCGAGAGTTTCTTCTTCTGCCTTTTTCCGATCGGTAATATCATCTCCGGAACTCAAGGTTCCTGTAACCTTGCCTTTTTCATCTTTCAGGATCGTGTTGTGCCAGGCAATGAGCCTTTCCTTGCCGCTTTTTGTGAGAACCGAATTCTCAAAGTATTCAGCCTGTTTGATAGCCTTCCCAGCTATAAGCTTTTCGAAAACCGTTTTTACATCTTTCCTGATTCTTTCCGGCAGAAAACGATCGAACCAGTTTTTTCCGATGATCTCCTTTTTCTTATATCCGAGAACCTCACAGCCTTTTTTGTTTATGAGAGAGACTTTCTGATCAGCATCAATCACAATCAACATAACTGTTGCAATATCAAGATACTCTTTCGCTCTGTCTCTCTTTTGAATGCTCTTCTGTTCAGCTTTCGCCGGTTGCAGTTTCTTTGGCTGCTTCCGCAAAGCATCGAGTTCTTCGATAAGCTGGCCTTTAGTTTTATTTTTGTCTTTCATTGGGGGATCTCTGTGAATTTATCGGGACAGAGAGATGCAGACTGCGAACGGGTCTGTTGGTATCTTGAAGGGAGCATCTGCGCCTCGGTTTCCGATTATAAGATAATAACCGTTTAATTAATTTCACTATCTCATAATTCCACCTGGTTGTCAAGAATAGCAGAATATCCAACGCAGGGGGAAATTACAGGTTATTTGATTCAGTGAGGATGTGTTCCAGGAATATCTCGTATGCTTTGGGAAGGGTTCTTTTCTTGTGCGCTACAATATAGAATCTGCGTCTCATTTGAAGGTCGGTCAGTGCTATTTCCTGAAGTATTCCATGCTCCAGTTCATCAGCCACCGCAAATTTTGAGAGTATCGAGATGCCGAGTCCAGCCTTGACCGCCTGCTTTACTGCATCGGTGGAGCCGAAAATGCCCGCTATCTGAAATTTCCCGGGAGGAAGCCCCTTACCTTCCAGGAACTTCTCCGTCTCCCTCCTGGTTCCCGACCCCTCCTCCCGGAGAACGAGCGGATAGTCTGTCAGTCCTTTCAGCGGGAGACTGTTCGCTTTTACCTTTGAAGGCGATGCGATCACTATCAGCTGGTCTTCCACAAAGGGTATGTAATTTATCTGGTCATTCCCCAGTTTTGCACCGACTATCCCCAGCAGCAGATCATGTTTCGATATACTTTCAAGAATCCCCTTTGAATCAGAAATCTGGATCTGAAAAGATATCTCGGGATATTTTTTCTGGAATTCCGTCATCATGCGCGGCATGAGATAGACGCCCGGGATAGTGCTTGCGCCTATCATAATCTTCCCGGTTAAATCTTTTTTGATCTCCCTTATTGCCTCATTGATTGTTTCGGCTTTTGTGATGATTTCCAGTGCGTGGGTATACAGGACTTCCGCCTCTTTTGTGGGAATGATGCTCCGGCCCAGCCGATCAAATAGTTTACAGCCGAACTCGTCCTCGAGTGTCTTGATGTGGTTGCTGATCGTGGGCTGCGTAAGATGAAGGGCTTCCGATGCCCTCGAAAAACTTCTGTTCTTATAAACTGAAGCGAATACTTTGAGCTGATGGATATCCATGCTTGAATTCTACCATACTCATGCCTTCTTTGCCTGTTTGAAAAGCCTGTCTGCAATGTCCATGGCTGCTCTATACCCTTTTTCCCGGAGTGTCCTGGCAATCCTTTGTGAAGCGATCGCCTTGAGGAATCCCTCTCTTTTTCCGTTCTCCGCTATCTCTTTCATGGCAGCAGCGCGGAGTTTCCTCACAGAATTCAGATATCGGGAAAATTCCGGTCCGTAGAGACTTTCCAACTCCTTCCGGATAGTCTTGGCTAAGGCCGGGCTGATGCCGCTTGTTGAGATTGCAAGTGTGAGGGGGTTGCGATGCACAACTGAAGGGACGATGAAGCTGCACAAATGCGGGGTATCCACAACATTGACGGGGCAGGGAGCCTCCCGGGAGACGCGCTCATTCATCGGGGAGGAATCGGTAGCAGAAACTACCAGAAATGCCCGTTTGAGATCTCCCTTTCTGTATTCCCGGGGAATATGCGTGATACGGCCTCTCCCCAGTTCTTTTTCGAGTTTTTTTGTGATCAAGGGACTTATGACAGTCACCGAGGCTCCGGCCTTCAGAAGGGAGAATATCTTTCTTTCGGCAACGTTACCCCCGCCGACCACAATAACTTCCTTATTCCTGAGATCAAGAAATACGGGATAATAGGTTTCTGCCGGTTTTCGTGCGGGAGCGGAGAGACACTGGTTCTTCTGCTTCACTTTTTTAAAGCGGAGATCTCTTTCTTTGCACTCCCCGAGAGTTTGTTGTTCGGATATTTTTCGACAAGACGGGAGAGATATTCGGCAGCTTTCTCTTTCTGTCCGAGACTCTTATAGGACATTGCGGAATAGAAGAGGACTTCGGGTTCTCCCTTGTAGTCCGGATATTTCTTCAGCAACCCCTCGAATCTGCCCAGGGCGGCATTATAGGAATCTTTCTTGTAATAAAATTTTCCGACCAGGTATTCGTATTCGGCAATGGTATTTCTGCACTTCTCCATTTTCAGATCAACAACATCTTTATAGGGGTTTCTCGGATACAGCGTTTTCAGTTTTTCGAATTCTTCAAGGGCCTTTGCCGCACCGCCGTACCCTCTCTCCGAACCTTCTATCTGGTCGAAATATACCATCGCTATCTGATACTGGGCATAGGAGGCATATTGATGGTCGGGATACGCTTCGAGGAATTTACGATATTCGGCAACCGCAAGTTCAGGCTCTTCTTCTTTTACATAGGAATCCGCGATCTTCAGTTGGGCAAGCGGCGCATATTTCTTGGTCAGGTCCCTGTTCTTCACCTCGAGAAAAGAAGCCCGCGCCTGCTCATATTCTTTCTTCTCAAACTGTTCATTTGCTGCAGTAAATGTTTTTTCCGGATCGAACCTTTCGGCAGGCTTTCTCAAGGAGGATTTTCCGGAGCAGGAAAAAACTGTGCAGAGAAATATCGAAATAAAAATACATGCAAAAATTTTCTTCATCGCAGAGTATTATAGCACGGAATAGGGGTCTGGAAAAAGCAGCCTTGCCTTTTCCCGGACCATGGCCCGAGAATGAGCAAAAATACTGCATCCACCGTATTCGTCCGGGAATTCATGAATAATTTGAGCCCGCGTCTCAGAGAAGAGAAATCCCCAGCCAGAGCAGGCAGCCTGAAATAGCCACTATTTTCTCATGCGGCCTCAACCGTCTGGTTTTCAGGACGAAGTAAATGCTGAAGGGGGAAGTGAGAAAACATGCGGTGAGATACACCCACTTCGGCAGGACATGCCCACGCGGAGTATCGGGGAAAAGGGAGCAAAAAGGACATTCAATTTCCCCTTCCAGCCGCTGCCCGCAGCGTGCACATCTGGTTATCCCCAAAATCTCTTCTGTTTTTTCCTGATCCATTTTGTGCTCTTATCCCACCTTCAGCACGTGAGATGGAATGCCGCGACCACTTTTTTGCTCTGCTGCATTTGATTGAACAAATCAACCGCCTTGGCTGTCCGTTCTATCCGAACCTCGATGCCCTGTGATTCGAGGTGCAGAACTGTCTCTTCCGGGACTGACATAAGACCGGAATATCCTGTTCCGATAAGGAGTATTTCGGGTTTTTCCCTTATCACATCTGTAAGGTCGGTGGTATTGAGTTTGTGGCCCTCTTTTCTCCACCACGAAGAATAAACCCTATCAGAAAAGATGATCACATCGGCGGTATACGCCTGCCCGTCAATGACTATTTTCCCGAATGAATACTGTTCTATTTTCATGATGGATACCTTTTTATTATAGAAGATCATCAGGCTTTTCACCTCTCCGGCTATTTTTAAATATGGCTAACCCGTAGTATAAAATTGCGGAGGATGCAGTGTGTGAGCGGCTTTATCCCGATTCTTATCGGGATACCTCGGAGGTCCCGACTAAACTCGGGACCGAGAATGAGCGAAAATACTGTATCCGCTTATTTTTGGGCCTGAAGATATGATACAATGAAAGAACATCATACCCGGAGGCATGGTCATGAAACATAAGGTGTTGTTTTTAGGTATATTCTTCCTCTTTACTGCACTTCTTGCAGCATGTGCCACGACGACACTCACTTCGGTCTGGAAAGACCCGGCATATCAGGGCGGGCAGATCAGGAAAGTTCTCGTTATGGGAGTTTCCGATAAACCGGCTATCAAGAGGTTATATGAGGATGGATTCGTAAGCGCGCTCAAACTCAAGGGCGTGGACGCGGTCCCCGGCTATGCGGTACTGCCATCCGAAGGCTTACCGGATAAAGAGGATATCCGTTCAAAAGTAACGGAATTCAACATCGATGCAATACTGATTACAAGAATGGTTGACAAAAAAACAGTAGACACCTATTATCCGCCGGAGACAGTTTCTCCCGCCCCACCTCCGCAGCCTTATCCTCCGGGTTCTTATCATCCCGGATACTATCCTCCTGGCCGATACAATGATTGGTACAGATACTATTCGGATGTGTATCAACCCGTTACCACTCCCGGATATCAGGTACAGGATGAAATAGTCGTCCTCGAAACAAACCTTTATGAAGCGAAAACCGACAAACTTATATGGTCCGCCCTCTCGGATACCTTTGTGGAGACCTTTGACAGAGGGTCTTCAGGGCAGATGATACAGGCATTCATTCAGGTCATCATAAAAAAACTGTCTGATGACCGGGTGATCTGATTGATTCCGGATACCGTCTGCTCACCATAAAGGCCTGCAGGCATTGATGATGAATCGTGGCTCTCATGGAAGCTCAAACGGTTCGCTCAAAGACCTCCTGCTGATTTCCCTCATAACCTTCTTTGTCTACCTCCCCCTGCTCGGGACAGATGTGTTCGACGGCAATGAACCGATACGGGTGATTATTGCCAAAGAAATGCTGAAGACAGGCAACTGGACTTTGCCGTTGCTCCATGGACAACTCTATTTTATCAAGCCGCCACTGATGAGCTGGCTGATTGCCGCGAGCGGGAGCATCTTCGGGGTTGTGAACGAATGGACTGCCCGCTTCCCCTCTGTAATAGCTGTGCTCCTGACAGGGTATACCGTGTATTTTCTCACTATCCGATGGCTGACCAGAGAAGGTCGGCTTTTTGCTTCTCTGGCCCTTCTCACTATGGTGAGTCTTATAACCAAGGGCATGACCGCGGAAATTGACAGCCTTTTTGTTCTCCTCACGAGCAGTGCCCTCTTGACCTGGTTTTATGGATATACTCAGCAATGGAAACCTGTCTTCGTATGGCTCGTCCCGTTGTCAATTACCGGGATAGGGTTTCTCACAAAAGGCCCCCAGGGAACAGCATATTTCTATTTCACGGTCTTTGCATATCTGCTCTACAGAAGGAATCTTCGGTTCTTCTTCTCCCTGTCTCACCTTGCCGGATTTCTCTGCTTTCTCTCGATTCTCGGCATCTACCTGCTGACCGTTCTCCAGCATGTCTCTCTGGATGAATATTTTCAGATGTGGAAGGGCCAGACCGTACAAAGGGCCAGTTCCAACCATTCGTTCGGCTTTCTGAAACATCTTGTTTCGTATCCGGTTGAATCTTTTCTTTCTTTTCTGCCGTGGACATTCGGGTTCTTACCCCTGATGTTCATGAAGGAATTGCGGATGAGAGCAAAGGATTTGTTGTCAAATGACCTTTTCCTGTTCTCGTTTATCATGATTGCAGTGAATTTTCCTCTGTACTGGTTGCTGCCCGGGGCGAGGGTAAGATATATTCTTCCCTTTGGTCCTTTTGTTGCAATCATGCTCGCCCTGCTTTTTGTATGGTATAAAAATGAGGCGGACAATAATCCCCGGATCAATATCTTTTTCAATAAATTCTTCCATATCTTCTTATGGATGGTATCTTTCTGTGCGGTTTCGATAATACCCGTTGCCATATTTCTCAAAACAGTCTTCTCTCTTCATTTGATCCTCCTGATGAGTGCTCTGATTCTATTCGTCCTGTTCCTCTGGCTTAAGCGGAATGCACTCAGCGCCGGCAGTATTCCCGTTGTCATTGCTTTGCTTACGGGATTTTTTATGCTCATCTACAGCGGAATACAGGTACAACTGCATGAAAAGAGGCCGGATGACCCCGGAAAAATCGCCCGCGAAATAAACACTGTTCTCCCGAAGGACACCGGCAGGGTATATGAAATCGGATATGACAGGTTCCTGGAAATAACCTGTTATCTGAACAGGGACGTTATTCAGCTTGATTCCTTCGATCAGCTTAAACCCATCGAAAAACAGAAAGACGTCTATTTCATCTTTGATACCGCATACTTTCGCAAGGCACAACATTCAGCCGGAATCGATCCTGGAGAAGACCTTCGATGGGACAAGGTATATTCAGCGCCCTATAAGAACGAAAAAACAGAAATCGTTGTCGGACATCTCAGGGCAAATGATGATGCTGAATGATACGGTATCAAGATAGTTTTGACTCTGTTTCCACTCGCATGATAATATAAAAACTGCACTAAATTATTAATAAATATATAAAAGCCCCTGGGAGTGTATAGGGCTCTGGTGTCCCTCTCGGACTTCAAATCCGGTGTTGCCTGTTACAAACGGGCAGGGTGGGTTCGATTCCCACACGCTCCCGCCATTACATGCTTGATTTTAAAGTATTTTTTCGATGAAATAGGTCAAAAAGACCGTCAACAGACCGTCAACAGAATTATAAATAATAGATAATTCTCTTCTAATCGTAGGCCGTTTAAAAATGATAAAAGATAAGATTAAATAGCTATCCTTATCAGCAAGTAAAAAAATATTGTTATTTTAGGGAATAGATACCAGAGGCTTGTCCAGGGTATCTATTAAGTCAGCTTTTAATCAATAACTCTGCAGGCTTCTCTATTCTCAACAGAGCTTACAGGTTGAGATAAAGAAAACTATAAAAATTTGCCATGTTGGTATAAAATGTTTCTTGGGCCGAAAAAAGAGGGATTTTTATAGTGATAATCGATTGTGAAGATAAAATAGATTGTCTGGTTGCTAAGAAAGATCCAATAGTCATAGCTATGTTCCAGCCAAAAATTACGCTATCCTTGGCGGATGAGCTTGGTCCGCGTTACGGAGCCTCAAGGACAGATGCCTGCCATAAAGCCGATCTTTTCTTGACGTTAGCAAAAAATAATAATGCTTCTCTAATTGTCTTTCCTGAATACAGTGCCCCAAAAGAACTCCTTTTCACCCTGTGCAAACAGCCAGATAAATTATTGCCTGGTTCTTTAGTTGTTCTCCCTCTAGAAGCCTTATCACCTGAAGAATATGAGCAGTTAGTCAATTCGATTATAAGTATAGACAAATGCCAATGTATCCCCTTAGACGTTTCGACCCGACTAAACGGAGACTTTGTAAGTATTTGCGCCCTGATAGAAATTACTGAAAGCAATGTAAGAGTTTACTTCCAGCCGAAGAGATTTCCCTCCAAGTTTGAAACATCAGGCCTCTGTAGTGGTCACGATTATTTCTGTTTTAGAGGCAAAGGTATTTCTCTCACTGTCTTAATCTGTGCTGATGGAAATCAGCCTGATATATATGAAAAACAAATAAAAGAAACACTGGAAGCCGCTCCGGGCCGTTATTTTATACATACTCAGTGGAATCCGGAGCCGCGATATCCAATATACGAAGAAATGTGGCGAAGAATCATTTCGTCGCAAAGAGACGGATCAACTTTCTTGATATCGATCAATGTAGCCTCTGATAGTTCAGTAGATAGGATATCGGATACTAGGGTGGCAGTACCTTATGTTAGTATTGCGTGTAGTGGTAACGGGCAGCCAGAAAAGAAATATATGTCCAGAAGAAACTTTATAGCATTCAAGTCACTGATAGAGCAAGAGAGGTATGGCCAAGTTCTGAATTTTATCTTCCCGCACGATGGCGCCCATATAGCTGAGGTGAAAAGACCATTTGAAAGCCCAACCCATGCTGCAAATATAACTGATACATTACTTCATAGAGGCAAAACTTTTTATTTTGCAGAGAACTACATAGAACTAGACGGTAAATATGCGAACGAATCGATAAAGACGGAGCTTGAAGATAGAGGAATCTCTAATAAGGGTGAATATTTTACAGAATTTACCCCAGAGGAACTTGAAATATTTATTTCCTCATGTCTGTTGCAGAAGAAATACACATGGCTCGAACATGATATTCTGACTAGGCCGCTAATTTGGCTATCATTTTATCCCAGAATAGTCGAAAACCAAAGAGCGAAGGATGCAGTCGACTATTTTCTCCAATGCTTAGATCATATGAATACCTGTGAAGATCAGGGGTACGAGCCAAGGTCGGCTCCAACAATACGTGATTATCCAATAAACTTAACCCATAAGGGAAAGCATGACATCGGCTGGTTGTTCCATTGCAGAGGACTTAGTGCTGAACGTATTGCAGGGAAGGTGCGCGATCTATTAGTGGTATATGTGCAAACAGCTGCGAAATCACGATTGCGATTATTTCCTATAAACTGTTCTGGTGACTTGAGAATAGATAAAATTCAAATGTCTTCTCTATCACCAATAGATAGTGAATTGCTATTAAGAAGGAATGGAATGATAAATGATCCTTTAGCAACCCTTGAAATCGAAATTGGAACATTATGAATTCAAAACTATTTGACATAATAAAATCCAACTATATTACTGCTGGCTTCAGTCCGGAAGAAGTAGCGGATTACTTTGTGTTTAAGAATGCTTTTTCTGTTCATTATGTCTTTTTCTTAGGTGATTTAAATAATTCCTATGAGAAATTTATACATTATCACTCCTTGATTGAA
>JAKLQR010000262.1 GCA_022013235.1 Thermodesulfovibrionales bacterium
CTTGTCCGGAATCTTTCTTTGCATTCCTGTATTGTCTTATAGAACATATGCTCCGGAAGGATTCCGGACAAGCCGGAATGACAGAATAAGGAAAACAGTAACCCCGATGCAGAGCATCGAGGAATTCTTTCATTAAAAATATAGGGTCAGACATGCGGTTATGTATTTAGCATTCTTTGGATAATCATTATTCACCATGTTGAACAACAAATGTGCAGTAGCAGGTGCAGTCTGCTCCCGACCTTTTCTTATGAAAGGAAGCTATAATATTTAAGGCACTGCAGTAGCTTAATAAATATAGCAGAAGGCCGGAAGTCAAAAGAGAAAGGAACTATGAACAAGCCTTTCCCGAATAAAACAAACATCTCACCGTATATTACGCCTGAAGGACATAAACATTTAAGCGAGGAACTTTCCTATCTGTGGAAAATCAAACGCCCCCAGGTTACTCAGGCGGTTGCTGAGGCTGCTGCTATGGGGGATCGTTCAGAGAACGCAGAATATATCTACGGGAAAAAGCAGTTAAGACAAATTGATTCCCGTATACGGTTTCTTACGGGCAGATTAAACGAGTTGATTGTAGTGGATAGAACACCTAAAGATACTTCAAGAGTTTATTTTGGAGCATGGGTTGAAATTGAGGATTCCGATGGGAACGTGTACCGATATCGTATTGTCGGTCCTGATGAATTTGATGCTGACAGGGGTTTTATCAGTATTGATTCCCCTATGGCGAAAGCATTATTACGCAGGACAGAGGGTGAAGAAGTTATTGTGCGCAGACCTGACGGTACAGCTTCTTTTGTTGTAATATCCATCCGTTATTAAATGCAAAGTGAACGGCATACTATTTTCACCTGTTTCGGTAAACCATATTCATGAATACCACATTTGGCTGTATAATACTTCTATGACAAGAACGCCGAGTCCAAGTTACGCGATAACACTGAGGATCGAGATGCCTCATCAGCCCGGTATTTTCGGAAAGATTGCGACCGCGATCAGCGAGATCGACGGCGACGTTATGGCGGTAGACATAGTCAGAGCAGAAAAAGGGATCATTGTGAGAGACATAACCGTCAACGCCCGCGATGAGGAACATGAAAAACAGATTGTCGAAGCGGTGAAGAGGATCGGAGCGGTGAGGGTGATTCATGTCACCGACAGGACATTTCTTATGCATCATGGAGGGAAGATAGAGATCCATAACAAGATACCCATCAGAAACCGGAGCGACCTCTCCCGTGTCTATACCCCTGGTGTCGGCCGCATATGTATGGCAATCCACCATGACCGAAACAAGGTGTACAGGTTCACCATCAAGAGAAACTCGGTCGCCATTATCACCGATGGGAGCGCGGTCCTCGGTCTGGGCAATATCGGACCTGAAGCAGCGCTGCCGGTGATGGAGGGCAAGGCGATGCTCTTCAAGGAGTTCGCGGATATCGACGCCTTTCCCCTCTGCCTTGCAACGCAGGATACCGACGAAATTGTAAAGACGATATACTATATCTCGCCGGCTTTTGGAGGAATCAACCTCGAGGACATTTCTGCCCCGCGCTGTTTTGAAATTGAAGAAAGGCTGAAACAGGAACTCGATATCCCAGTTTTTCACGACGACCAGCACGGGACTGCAGTCGTTACTCTCGCCGCCCTGCTCAACGCGTCCAGGATTGTGAAAAAACCCCTTGAAGACATGAAGGTCGTCATCTCAGGCGCCGGGGCCGCCGGAACGGCGATCTGCAAGATTCTGCTGGAGATCGGAGTGGACCATATCATTGTCTGCGACAGGGAAGGCATTCTCCATCAGGGAAGAAAAAGCCATATGAACCCGTCCAAGCAGTGGATTGCAGAGCATACAAACAAAGAGAGGATCAAGGGAAGCATCTCGGATGCATTAGTCAACGCGGACGTCTTTATCGGCGTTTCCGCGCCTGATGTAATAAAAGCAGAGGATATAAAACGCATGGCAGAGGAACGGATTGTGTTTGCGCTCGCGAATCCTGATCCTGAAATCTCCCCGGAAGAAGCTTCACCGCATGTGAGAATTCTCGCGACAGGCCGCTCCGACTATCCGAACCAGATCAATAATATGCTCTGTTTTCCCGGTCTGTTCAGGGGGCTTCTCGATTCCCGTGCAACGATGGTGAATGAAGAGATCAAGATAGCCGCAGCGCAGGCGATCGCATCCGTTGTCGACGAAAAGCATTTAAGCGAAGAGTATCTCATACCGAGCATCTTTGACCGGAAAGTAGTGCAGGCAGTAGCCTCTGCGGTATCAGATGCGGTATACCGAACAGGGGTTACCCGAAAAGAACGATAACGCATGGATGTTTACAGAAGAATCAAAATCACAAAAAATCGTGGCGATGAATACCTCGATGTTGTTGATCCCGTAGCGGTCGAAACAAAGGTGAGGATAACCGCGAAGGGGAAGGATCTTCTTTCTCTTTCATGCACACCATCGATGGTCCGGGAACTGATCACCGGGTTACTGCTTACTGAAAATATAGTCCCTGACGCCGCGTCTGCATCTGCTGTCAGCATTCAGTACGGAAAAGAAATTTCCGTTGAACTCCTGACGGATGCCATAAACGGGCGACCTGACTTGTCTCGCTCTCTCGGCGGGATAACCGTCAGTAGAGAGGGAACGTTCCAGAAGAAGATACAGGGGGATATCTCTCTTCCTGCAATATCCCTCAAATCAGTATTCAGGGAATTCCTGAACAGGTCGGAACTTTTCCGTCTGACGGGCTGTTTTCACAGCGCTGCAGTGTCAGACGGACAGCAAATCCTCGCATTTGCCGAGGATATCGGAAGGCATAACGCTGTCGACAAGGCGATAGGATATGCAGTGCTCAACAACATCCCGTTTGAAGGGTTGATCATGCTGGTAAGCTGCCGTGTTTCTTCAGACATCATCTCCAAATGTCTGCGATGGGATATTCCAGTCCTCGCAAGCAGGGCTGCTCCCACAGAATTGTCAATCAGGATCGCCGAAGAATCGGGGATGACACTCATCGGGTTCGTGCGAGGAGACAGTATGAATATCTATACCCACCCGCAGAGAATCCGGGCTTAAACAGTCCCTTGCCCTCAGGGTATTTTTCTCACCTGAATGGAATCTCCAGGTTGTATGCCATGCCGGTCACAAAATCCGGCATTCACTTCAATGGTATATTGTGCCTTCATAGGTACGAAAATAGGCTCTTCAGAGAGCGGCGTTGTGTTTTTTTCGATTTGAATGATCCGCATCCCCTTATCGACAAAAATCATATCAAGAGGGATATAGGTATTCTTCATCCAGAAAAAAAAGCCTTTCGACATGTTATGAACAAATAGCATCCCCTCGGTGTCTGCCATGCTTCGTCTGAACATTAATCCTCTTGTTCTTTCTTCCCGGGTGGTTGGTATCTCGATATCAATAGTTATTCTTTTCCTGCCCGTTTTACTGAAAAATAACAATTCGCCTCCTTTGGTGAATTGTGGTCCATTGCCTGATGCGAGCAGAACGGTATGAATTTTTGCGTGTACCTCTTTTGCATATGCAAAAATATGGAAACCAATAAGCAGTGATATTCCCAACACGGACAGGAAAAGCAGTCCTTTCTTTCCCTGAAAACTCTTTATGGAGTGTTGATTATTTTCTGGAATCTGCATAATCTCCTGAGATTTATGGATCAAGATATCCTGAGGCTGGCAACAGTCTGATCGATTCGTGTTTCTCTGGTGTATTCACTGTTTTTTCATTATATTTCTTATTTTCTTTTTTATCTTAGGGACTATAACAAAGAGAATAACTATTCCTGCTACAACGATCAATATTTCCAACTCTTTTTGTTCCTTTCCTGCCCTTCAATTTGTCGGGTATCGCCGGTGATTACAGATATATACCCCTGCAAGTGACTGAATATATAAGTTGCAGGGTTTTCTCTTTTTTGAAACTGGAGAAGCACGGGAAGGACAGGCAGGGGGAGATATCGGGTTAAGTGCCGGCTTCCGCGATAAATCTGTCGTATTCCTGCAGCTGCCTTTTTACCTCTTCATCTGCAATAACGCCAATCCTGACCAGCGCTTCTCCGAAATACATGTAGGAATCACTCTGTATTTTCAAAAGCTCCTGAACCTGTTCATTTGTCAAATACTTTTCCCTGATTGCGATATCACCAAACTTTCCACCTGTCTCTTCCTGTATGACTAATATCCTGAGAATGTCATCTTCTGTAAGCCATCCCTTGTCCCTGGCGAGTTTCCCGATCTTCCGGTTATTTCCTCTCTGGAGCAACCTTGCACTGATAATCGCATCCGCGGTGATCAGCCCTTTTCCCTCAAGATATTTCCCGAAACGAATAAATGTGCTCATACTGCTCTTCATATATTTTTCATATTATCAGGATTCCACTTTTTATGCCAGCGAAGCGGTTTTTATTCAGATTCCTTCAATCTCCAACATGGTATGGTGTGGTTCGGCCCTGCTACTTTATCCCGTATTTCTGCAGTCTGTGACGAAACGAACGGAATGAGAGGCGCAGCAGTTTTGCAGCTTCTGTTTTCACCCCGTGCGCTTTGTCGAGCGCCTGAAGAATATAACGCTTCTCGATATTGCCGATAATTTCATCGACATCAATACCGCCGGCAGTGATCAAAACCTGGCCGGCAAGGTCTTCTCCAGTCTCCGTTATCTCCGGGGGGAGATCATGAGGAGTAATTTCACTGTTATCGACAAGCAGAGAGATCCTCTGTAAAACATTTTCGAGTTCCCGCACATTCCCCTTCCACGCATACTGTACAAGGAGTTTCATGGCTGCAGGGGTAATAATCTTTGCCTGTGATGGTATTTTTGCAAGAAAATGATCTACAAGCAGCGGGATGTCTTCCTGCCTCTCCCTCAGCGGAGGGATATGAATCGGAACCACGTTCAGCCGGTAATACAAATCTTCACGGAATCGTCCTGCTGAGATCTCTTCTTTCAACTCTTTATTCGTTGCGGATATTATTCTTACATCAACTCTGATGTCTGTTGTTCCCCCCAGCCGCCGGAAGGTGCCGTTTTCGAGAACCCTGAGGAGTTTTACCTGGAGATTAAGCGGCATTTCTCCTATCTCGTCAAGAAATATGCTGCCGGTGTCTGCAATCTCAAAAAGTCCCTGCTTGTTTGACGATGCACCGGTGAAGGAACCTTTCATATACCCAAAAAGCTCCGACTCGAGGAGGCCTTCAGGGAACGCAGCACAATTAATCGCCACAAGGTTCTTGTCTTTTCTTCCACTAAGGGTATGGAGGGCGTTCGCAAACAATTCTTTCCCTGAACCGCTTTCGCCGGTGATCAGGACATTTGAATTGCTCTGGGCGATCCTCGGAATAAGCTTGAACAACTCCTGCATCCCGGGACTCTTGCCGATGATATTCTCAAGAGAATATGCCGTCTCCACTTTCTGGCGCAGGAGGGAAAGTTCTTCGCTCAACCTCTTCTTTTCGATCGCCTTTTTTACGATTAATCTGATCTCTTCTATGTTAAAAGGCTTATGGATATAGTCATAGGCGCCGAGTTTCATCGCCTGAATCGCGGTCTCGGTAGTCCCAAAAGCGGTAATCATAATCACCATGGTTTCCGGTGATATCTCCTTGACCTTTTTGAGGACCTCAAACCCGTCCGCCCCGGGCATTTTCATATCGGTGATGACCAGGTCGAAAATGTCCTTTTCGATGCTGGCGAGGCCTTCAAGCCCTTCTGAGGCTGTAGAAACGGTATAGTTCTCTTCTTCGAGGAGAATCTTGAGTATCTCCCTCATGCTCTTTTCGTCTTCAACAATGAGAATTTTGCCCTTATGCCGTTTCATTTGTATCCCGTAGTATAACCTTAAAAGTCGTGCCGATTCCAGGGACACTCTCAACCGTGAGTGCGCCGTCGTGCTCTTCCATGATTCGGTAGGCGATTGCAAGTCCAAGTCCTGTCCCCTGGTCTTTTGTGGTGAAAAAGGGATAGAATATTTTTTCAAGTTTATTCTCTTCTATCCCGATCCCCGTATCCTTGAAAGTGATAACCAGGCTCTTGTTTTCGTGCTTCGTCGAAATTGCAAGTTCTCCGCCATCGGGCATCGCGTCGAGTGCATTTAACCCGAGATTCCAGAATACCTGCCGCATTTTTTGTGGGTCCGCGATCACTTCAAATGCCCCGCTATACTGCTTGCGTATGCTGATAGTGTCCGTGTTTTGATCGACATTCCTCAGGAGATCCACAGCCTCATCAAGCAGTTCATGGATATTGAACTGCTTGAACAACGGGGGAATAGGACGGGAGTAAGTGAGAAAATCCTTGATGATTCTGTCAAGGCGGTCCATCTCCCTGAGGGCTATGTCCATAAGGCGGTTTTTATAGTTCGTTGCCACCGTATCCTCTTTGAGAATTTCGATGGAACTCTTGAGAGAGGCAAGGGGGTTCCTGATCTCATGGGCAATGTTCGAAGAAAGCTCGCCAATCGCCGCCCATTTTTCCCTTTTTTTCATTTCTGTCTCGAGCTTTTTCCATTCAGTAAGGTCCTGGAAAATCACGATATACCCTTTCATACTCTCATCTTCCCCCCTGAACATGGAAATCCCCACCCCGACTATCTTCTGAACTCCATCAGCAGAAATCATCTCTTCTGTCCGTCCTTCTGGAAAGGGAAAGCGCAGGAACGGAAGAACAAGATCATAGCCCTTCCCTACCACCGTCTCTTTTTTTATGCCTGTTATCCGCTCTGCAGAGCGGTTGAAGAGCAATACGGTTCCGGACATATCTGTTGTCAAAAGACCACTTGGCAGGCTTTCCACCACCTCCTGATTAAAAAATTCGAGGTTCCGGAGATTCAGGTCCTTTTCAGCCAGTTTTTCTTTTGTCTTTTCGAGCCGTGAAGAGAGGTACCCGCTGAGAAACGCTATGAGATAGAAAGAAGAGATATGAATGAATATGTTATACAGATAATTTCCCGCTTCCTGATAATCCGTGATTACCGGCAGAGCCCTGTTGAACTGAAGGACGATCAGGGTTCCGTACAGGAGGCTGCTCATTGTTGCGATGATATACCCTGCCCTTTGATTTAATACTATACTAGAGGCAAGTATCGTAAGGACAAGCGTGTAGGAGAACCAGCTGTCGATGCCTCCTGTCAGATAAATGAGCGTTATTTCAAAAAAACATCAAGTATCAGCTGAATATATGCAAATACCAGAAGATTCTGAATTTTATTGAAAAGGAGGAAGTAAACAAATGTAGCGCTATAGAACGCAACAATGAGATAGGGAAAGGGACGTACAGAGGGAAATTGCTCAAAGACATTGAAAAAATATGTGGAACTGAGGAAAAGGGTTACGAATAAGGCCCTGAATATAATCAGGGCCTTAATTCTGTTCTTTAGTCCCCCGATATCTTCAGATGACATTCTATTCGCATATATGGGTTATTTTATCAGGGTAATCAGTTTGAATATCGGCATATACATGGCTACGACAATAAACCCGACCGCGCCCCCCAGAAAGACCATCAGCAAAGGCTCCATCATGGCAGTAAGATTATTAACCGCATTGTCAACTTCATCATCATAGAAATCGGCGATCTTTGCAAGCATCGCATCGAGCGCACCCGTCGACTCACCGACGGCAATCATATGGGTAACCATGGGAGGGAAAACCTTTGCTTTTGTGATGGGTTCAGCAAGTGTTTTTCCACTAACGACTCCTTTTCTTACATCCATAATTGCATATTCGACGACCTTGTTCCCTGATGTCTTTGCGGTAATCTCAAGTCCGTCAAGGATCGGAACACCGCTGCTCACCAGCGTCCCGAGTGTCCTGGTAAACTTGGCAACAGCAACTTTATTGAGGAGCATCCCGAATATAGGCAGCTTTAAGAGGATCCTGTCAATGATATGTTTGCCTTTCTCTGTTCTTCGAACCTGCACGATAAAAACTACAATCCCGATGATTGCGGCCACTATCATGAGACCACCGGGGCCTGCGAGAAAGTTACTTGTGTTTACTATTATTCGTGTAGGCAACGGAAGCGTCCCGCCGAGTGTAGCGAACATCTTTGCGAATGTAGGGACGACAAAGATCATGATAACCGCAATTAC
>JAKLQR010000263.1 GCA_022013235.1 Thermodesulfovibrionales bacterium
ACTAAGACGGCTATAAGTAAAGCTACATCGATGTCATTCCCGCTTGTCGGGAATCTTTCTGAAAACCCGGAAGGATTGCGGACAAGCCGCAATGACAAAGAGCGATAAGAACGTCGCCTTACTAATGACCGTCTTAGTATACTATTTTCCCCCTCACCCTTGCCCTCTCCCTCCAGGGGAGAGGGACACAATAATTACCCCTCCCTTGAAGGGAGGGGATAAAGGGGAGGGTGCTCAAATGTACACTTATTTCGAAATAGTTATGTATTCTCCGGAGTAGAGGAAGCAGATTCTCGGTTTAATTGCAGCAGCAGGATCGATGCGATAACCAGGAAGGCCCCTGTGATCTGAAGCAACTCCATCGTTTCGCCGAGGAAAGAATATGCAAAGAATCCTGCAAGTACAGGTTCCATAGTCGCGGTAATACTCGCACGGGTGGATTGCAGGAGCTTTATTCCTTCATTGTACAGGCCAAAGGGCAAGATGGTGCCGAATATCCCGATGAACAGAATCAATACCCTGTCAGGGCCCCGGTGGGGATGAACGAACGCTGCAAGCGGCGGATGGAAGATATTCCAGATGAGGGCGGCAAAAAACAGGGCGTAAAATACGACTGTCCATGGGGTATAGTTCTGCATGCCGTATTCACTCTTTAGGGTATATGCGGCGAATGCTGCTGCTGACGCAAGACCTGCCAGGATTCCCGTCCTGTTCATGTTCAGGATATCGAGGCTGTAAACCCCTGTCATGAAATAACAACCGGCAAGTGCGCCTGCGAGTGCTATAACGGTTCTCTGCCCAAGCTTTTTACGGGCGAACAGAACTGAATATACTGCGATAAACACAGGAGCCATGTATTCTAAAAGGATTGCTACGGCCACCTGAATCTTGCTGATGCTGTAGAGATACGTGAACTGCGTTGCTGCAAGTACCGCGCCAAGGACAAGGAAATAGAAGATATCTTTTCTCCCTATCCTTAAAAAACATTTTTTCCATATAAAGAGAAAAAGGAATAAGGCAAATGCCGCGGTTGTTGTGCGCAATTGTACGAGCTGAAAAGGCGTTATTCCGCTATGAAAGAGAAACTTGGATGCAGTGCCGGACGAGGCCCAGAAAAAGGCTGCACAGAATACGTACAGATACCCGAGTTTCCTGCTCCGCTTCTGCTCCAATATTTTCTTTTACTTTCCCCCTGCATTTCCCGTGGATTCTATTGAATCACTCTCAGAAAATCTTCCCTGCCAACCCTGTCGGTTCTGAATTTGTTTGCCGGTGATTCCCAGTCCGGATATCCTGCTGAGATTCCGAGGACAAGCCGCTTTGATTCAGAGATTCCGAGGAACTTTTTTACATGCAGGGCATAGTCGGTAAGGAATGCCTGTGGGACTGTTCCGACCCCGTGGGCATGCGCCGCAAGCATGAGACTTTGCGCAAAGAGCCCGATGTCAAAGAGAGACCATAAGGAAAGCGACGCATCCTGAAAAAGGAATATGCCGTGGGGCGCTTTGTAGAAATTAAAGTTCACTATCTTGGCTTTTCTCTTTACTTCAGGGTCGTTTAAGTCTTTTCCCGTCTGTTCGCTCCTCTTTTTCATGAGAGAATCGATCCGTGTCTTTTCAGCAGGCGGCCACGACTGCGGTTCGGGGATGTCGGGGCAGGGGGGTTCATTTTTATCGAGCAGATCAACGAGCATCTTTGAGAGCGATTCTTTCTTTTCACCCGAGACTATCAAAACTTCCCATGGCTGGCTGTTTTTGTATGAAGGACTCCATTTTGCCGCTTCAATAATTTCTATAAGCAGGTCATCCAGGACAGGGTCCGGCCTGAACTTTCTGATGCTCATCCTTGATTTTATGCATTCGATTGCATCCATGCTGCCTCCTTTACGATAGAATGGGTTTTGGTATTTTCTTCATGAGCGCAATTCTGTTTCTGGTATGATAAAACAAAAAAGGAGTTGATTTCACGGGAAATGAATTCACGGATACTTCTGGAAAAGAATACCCTATGGAAAGCCGTCCTTCAGACTTCGGAGAAAGCCCTTCAGACAGGCGCTCAATTCCCTATCCCCACCAAATATGAGTTCATCGAGGATGCAGGGGTACGGTTCTTTGTAAGAATTTTTGCGAGCCTCAGAAAGAAGGCTGAAGAGAAACAGAAACAGCAGGCCTCTGAAGCAGCCGGTATATCTGTGAATCCCTTTCTCCCCTATGACAAAGCCCTTCATGTTGCGGATATTTCAGATACGCATATTGCGCTGCTCAATAAATATAATGTTGTGGACCACCATCTTCTCATAGTCACAAGGCATTTCGAGGACCAGGAAATATTGCTCACGATATCTGACTTTGAAACGCTCTGGGTGTGCATGGCCGAATACAACTCCCTTGGTTTCTATAATGGAGGCGAAGCAGCAGGCGCGAGTCAGCGCCATAAACACCTGCAGATGGTGCCTCTGCCTCTTGCGCCGGAGGGTCCCGATATACCCATAGAACCTCTGTTTAAGGAAGCAATATTCACTGGTAACATGGCTACAATACCTGCGTTCTCTTTCAGACACGTATTTATCCCTCTCGAAAACGATATGGTGAATTCACCACTCGAAGCCGCACGGCGTTCGTTCGCACTCTATGCTTCCTCGCTTGTTCATCTTGGAATGACACCACCGGATACCGGTTCCTTGAAGCGTCAGTCGGTGCCGTACTGCTTTATCCTCACCAGAAAGTGGATGCTCCTTGTGCCGCGATCAAGGGAATTCTGCGATTCAATCTCGATCAATTCGCTTGGGTTTACGGGCGCTCTGCTTGTGAGGAATACAGAAGAGATGGGCTTTCTGAAAGAATATGGGCCGATGAATGCACTGAGAAACGTCGGAGTGCCGGTTTAACGTTTTTTCTGCATAGCAACGAACAGTTTTTCTGCATCTTCTGCAGGCAGAGGGTTACTAAGATAAAACCCCTGCCCCATATCACATCTGAGAAGTCGTAAAAATTTCCACTGCTCCTCGGTTTCAATGCCTTCCGCGATGGTTTTTAACTGGAGCGTATGCGCCATCGAGATAATAGCCATGACGATCGAGGCGGTGTCGGGGTCCGCAGTCATCTCTCTTATGAAGGAGATGTCGATCTTGAGGTTGTCAATAGGGAATCTTTTCAGATACGCCAGGGACGAATAGCCTGTGCCGAAGTCGTCGACCGATACTGAAACCCCTATGTTTTTCAGATTGTCAAGCACTGAAAAGGTGAATTCAGTGTCCTGCATAAAAGCGCTCTCTGTGATTTCCAGGGTAAGGAGCGAGGGATAAAAACCAGATTCTCTGAGTATCCGCTCTATCATCTGAGATAAATCTTTCTGCCTGAATTGAATCAGAGAGAGGTTCACGGAGACGGGAACTACAGGATAATCCTTGTTTTGCCATTCCTTAACCTGTCTGATAGCTGTCCTTAGAA
>JAKLQR010000264.1 GCA_022013235.1 Thermodesulfovibrionales bacterium
CGCAGAAATGACCTTCCCTGCCGCTGTTTCCATCCTGCCGTAACTCAGAGTGCCGATCTTTTTTATCGTGCTCCGGTCTTCGTACCGGTAGGGAAGGTAAGAGAGGGCGTCTTTTGCTGATCTGATGCCGAGGCGGTTAAGGAGTCTTGCTCGCTGTGGTCCTACACCCTTGATGTACTGTATTAGAAATTCTGAGAGGTCTTTATCCATCCGTAGAAGGAGAGGAAAAAGTCTTGTCCGCTTCTTCTATTCGTATTTTCGAGTATTCTGTTTCGCTCATGATGTCGATGTCCCAGCCGGTGAGTTTCATCGCGAGTCTGACATTCTGGCCTTTTTTCCCGATTGCAAGGGAAAGCTGCAGGTCGTTGACAACCACCATGGCTGTCTTGGTTTCTTCATTGATCCCTATCCTGTCCACGGCAGCGGGGCTCAATGCCCTTGACACAAGCTGTCTGGGGTCCTCGGTCCAGGGGACTATATCTATCCGTTCTCCTCTCAATTCCCGTACAATGGACTGGACACGGGTGCCTTTCATGCCAACGCACGCGCCTACGGGGTCGATTGACGGATTTTTCGAATATACGGCCAGTTTCGTACGTTCTCCGGGCTCCCTGACGATATTATGAATGACGACGAGACCGTCGTTGATCTCCGGGACTTCCATGCTGAAAAGCGAAGCAACGAACTGCGGGCTTGTCCGGGTTACCAGGATCACGGGCCCCTTTGAGGTGACTTTGACCTCATCTATATATACACGGACATTGTCGCCCCGCTTAAGACTTTCATTCGGGAGAGTCTCCTTGACAGGGAGAAGCGCTTCGGTTTTGCCGAGGTTCAGAAAATATATCCCCCTCTCCTTTCTCATTACCACTCCGCTCACAATCTGGCCTACCTTGTCCTTGAATTCATTGTAGATCACCTCGCGCTCGGCTTCCCGTACCTTCTGGAAAATAACCTGCTTGGCAGTCTGTGCCGCCATTCTGCTGAAATCGTGAAGGTCGAGAGGGATGTTTATTGTTTCTCCCTCCAGTGCATCGGGAGTTATCTTCCGCGCGTCTTCGAGAGAGATCTCCTCGTCTTTATTTGTAACGGTCGCAACGATATTCTTTATTTCAAACGCATCGATATCGCATGTCTTCGGATCGATCAGAAGGTCGATATTCGTCCTCCCGCTGAATTTTCTCCGCGTGGCAGAGAGAAGGGCGGAGCAAAGGGTCTCGATAAGGACTTCTCTCGAGATGCCTTTCTCCCTGCTTATCTGGTCGATGACGTAGCAGAGTTCTTTTGACATTACAGTTCTATCTCCAGCCTCGCTTTTGTGATCATATGAAAAGGAATATCGATTTCATGGTTATGGTCCTTTATCAGTATCCGTATAACCGTGTCACGCACATCCACTATTCGTCCAAGAAAGAAGTTCTGGTTTTCTATCTTTTCCGCAGTAATAATCCGGGCGAGTTTGCCCCTGTTGTTTTCGAAATCCTTTATCGTCCTGAGCGGCCTGTCAAGTCCGGGAGAGGAAACTTCAAGAGTATAGGAACCAGGCAAAGGACTCTCGACGTCGATAAGGGCCCCGAAGCTCTTGCTGAACCGTTCACAGTCGTTGAGCGTAATGCCGTTTTCCTTCTCAAGAAAAACCCTAAGCAATATTTTCCCCTTCCCCAACAGTTCTATGTCCGCTATTCCAACTCCCTGACTCAACGCTATCTGTTGAGCCATTTCCAACAACTTCTGCCTGATATCGTAAGTCATAATACCTGTAAGCGTACTGGAATACGCTATGTCCTTATAAAATAAAAGAGTGGGATGACCCACTCTTTACGATCGAGAAAACACTATGTAAAATATACCAAGTTTGCCTGAAAAAAGCAAATTCAGGGGATGGAGAACATCCATCCCCTGAATCTATAAACATACTAGGGTGCTGGCTTTTCAGGAGCCGGAGCTGTGGCAGGAGCCTCAGGCGCCTTTTCAGGAGCCGGAGCCGTGGCAGGAGCCTCAGCCGGTGCCGGAGCCTCCGGTTTCGGTGTCTCAGCAGGCTTGCAGCCAACTGCGAATACAACCAACAACATTAATGACAGAATTAATGCGATAATTTTCTTCATCTAACTTTTCACCTCCTTCCATAAATCTTATGTTATGTAAAGATAGTACAACGTACTAGGTTTGTCAACATAAAACTCATAAAATTTTACCCCCCGGCAAAAGAAAAATCAAGACGTTTTAACCGATGATAAAAAAAACTCTTTACGTGGAGGGGAAAATATGGTATCTTGTTTGTTACATTTCTGAGACCTGTGAATTAGTACTTTTCATACGACAATTAACGGCGTAACTAAAGGGGCGATTTACAGATCGCCCCTCATAGTCAGAAGAAGGGGGTGTTCAGAACATGTTGATCATAGGGGAAAAGCTCAGTATTATCGCCAAGAGGGTGCGCGAGGCGATGATGAAAAAGGACAAAGGTCCCATCCAGGAGATCGCGGTTTCTCAATGGAAGGCGGGCGCAGGCATGATCGACGCAAATATAGGGCCTGCTGAAGACGGAGGCGAAGACCTGATGCAATGGATGGTCACCGGAATACAGGAAGTTGTTCCCCTCCCTTTATGTCTCGATACAACAAACCAGCAGGCGATCGAGGCCGGGCTCAAGGTGCATAATAATGAATGGGGGAGAGCGCTCATCAATTCTACTTCGAATGACCCCGAACGCTTCCCTATGCTCGAACTCGCGGCCCGGCACAATGCCCGTATAATCGGACTGACTGTCGGAAAGGGAGGTCTTCCCGCAGACGCAGAGGAACGGGCAGCGATAGCAGCCGAGATCATGGCAAGAGCTATGGAATACGGTGTGCCGCTCGAAGACATATATCTTGACCCCCTTGTTCTCCAGGTCGCAACATCGCAGGATCATGCGTTGAAAGTCATAAAGGCAGTAAAGATGTTCCAGGAGTTGAATGATCCCCCCATGAAGACAGTAGTTGGCCTGAGTAACGTTTCGAATGGCTGTCCGAAACCGCTTCGTCCCATAC
>JAKLQR010000029.1 GCA_022013235.1 Thermodesulfovibrionales bacterium
ATTTTTAAAAACGCAGCCGGCAGAGGGCTCCCATATAGGCTGCCTTTCCCGTTTTGTCCGTAAAAATTCTCCTATCCTTTTCGAGACTGCCTCTGCATGGTCTTTTCTCAGCCGTATCTCGGCCCCGAGTATGAACTCCTCCGGCCCGATACCGGACTTCCTGTACCCGAAGGCTATGTCTTCGGCTCTGCGCCGGGACACAATACCTTCGCTATCCATCATCTCAAGAGAAACAAGAACATCTTTTATTTCATAACCGAATGCGCCGGAATTGCCGCAGATCGCGCCTCCGACAGTGCCGGGGATTCCTGCAAGTCCTTCCAATCCTGAATATCCGTGCTCCTGTGAGAAACGGACAAGCTTTGCAAGCAGTGCACCGGCGTCTGCATGGATGAATACAAATTGGTCCTCCTCACGCAGGACTTCTATCTTTTTCAGCGACCTGAGCAGCACGACCGCACCCTCTATCCCTCCATCCCTTATCAGGATATTTGTCCCGCTGCCCAGGGCAATATAGGGAATATTGCTTTTTTTCAGGTTCAGGTGAATATTCTTCAGCGAATCAAGGTCCCTTGGCATGGCGAAGATTTCCGCAGCCCCTCCAATGCGCAGCGATGTATGGTTGCTCATCGGCTCCATAAACCGGACCTCTCCTTCAAAAAACCCTTCAGTAAAAATAGCCCTGAATTGTTCATCCCTCACTTTTTTCCTGTAGCTTCAGGAGCATTTTCTCCCCGGTTTGCCAGACGTTCCCGGCTCCAAGTGTGAGGAAAATATCTCCCTGCCTGAGATGTTCAAGCCCATAGGCAATTGCCTGTTCACGGTCCTTGAGATACAGGACATTGCCCTGCCCCGCCTCCCTGATTTTCTCGCAAAGTTTCGGCGTTTTCACGCCGCGCACCGGTTTTTCCCCTGCGGGATAAATATCGAGGAGCAGGAGCATATCAGCGTCATGAAATGACAGGGCAAATTCGTCCATAAGGTCCTTTGTCCTGGTATACCGGTGCGGCTGAAAAAGGACGATTAACCTTCCGGACTGTTGCCTCCCTGAAAAAAGTCCTTCTTTTATCGCTCTCAGCGTCGCTTTGATCTCTGTCGGATGATGTCCGTAATCGTCGTATATTTTTATTCCCCCTGCCTCGCCCTTAAACTCCAGTCTTCTCTGAATGCCGCTGAATCCCCTGAGCGCGTCCTTCACGACCGCTATGTCAAGGTTGAGCACCAGAGCAACCCCGATAGCAGCCAGACTGTTCAGGACATTATGGGAACCGGGAGCAGGGAGTTCGAAATTTCCGAGACGCAATCCTTTATAGACAACATCAAAGGTTACCGACATAAAACCTTTCCTGATATTCTCCGCATAGAGTTCTGCCTTTTTCGTAAGTCCGTAGGCAAGATACCGCCTCTCGACAAACGGGAGGAGGTCCCGGATATGTTTGTTTTCAATACAGATTACTGATGTGCCATAGAAAGGCACCTTATTAATAAACGAGAGAAAGGCATCCTTTAGCGATTCCATGGTTCTGAAAAAATCCATGTGTTCCCTGTCGATATTTGTGACGACGGAAATTGTGGGAGAGAGCTTGAGAAACGAGCCGTCGCTTTCGTCTGCTTCGGCAACAAGAAACTCGCCCGTGCCGAGCCTTGTATTGCTTCCCAGTGCCTTCAGTTTCCCCCCGATGACGACCGTAGGGTCGAGCGCATTGTGTGCAAGAACAGTTGCGATAAGGGATGTCGTCGTGGTCTTCCCATGCGCTCCTGCAATGAGTATCCTGTATTTGAGGTTACCGACCAGGTTCGTGAGTTCCGCAAGCATCTCAGCCCGCGGGATGACAGGGATTGATTTTCTCCGTGCTTCGGAAACTTCGGGATTATTACCTGCGACCGCAGAGGAGATTACCAGGACATGAGCGTCATCGATATTCTCTGCCCTATGGCCGATATGGACCTTGATGCCCAGCACCCTTAAACGGGTTGTTGTTTCTGACTCTCTCAGGTCCGAACCGGTAACTTCATAGCCGAGGTTGTGAAGCAGTTCCGCAATCCCCGACATCCCGATGCCTCCGATGCCGACAAAGTGTATTACCCTGTATCGTTCAAACACGCGCTTTCCCTTCCGGCTGATATCCGTTGCCCCCGGATTGTTTCATCAGGCTCAATGCGATATCCACAATTTTTTCGCAGGCTTCCGGCCTGCCGATCGTCCTGCTGTTTTTCCCCATCTCAATTCTCAGGGACTCGTTCAGATAGAGTTCCCTTATCGACTCTGCCAAAGCTTCTCCGTTCAACTCCCGGTCCGGTATCATTTTTGCCGCGCCTATTTCAACGAGTCTCTTTGCGTTCAACTCCTGATGGTTGCCTGCCGCGTAGGGATACGGGATCAGGATGGACGGCTTTCCCAGGGTAGTTAGTTCCGCGAGTGTTGTCGCCCCTGCCCGTGAGACTACGATATCCGCTACTGCATATGCTTCACCCATCTGGTAGACAAAGGGAGTGATTGTCCCCTTGAACCCTGCCTTCCGGTACGCCTCCCGGACATTTTCATAGTCCCTGGCCCCGGTCTGATGGAAGAACTGAATCTTGTCTTTCAGGTCATAGAGATGATTCAGGGCGTCCACCATGGCGGTATTGATGCTCCGTGCACCGGCGCTCCCTCCAAAAGTAAAAATAGTGAACAATCCTTCTTCGAGCGAAAACAGCCGGTACGCAGACTCGATGCTCCCCTTAAGCACCTGCAACCTCACGGGGTTGCCGGTGAGAAAAGTCTTCTCCCGGGGGAAGAAGGAAATACTCTCATGGTATGTTGCGCATATGGTATTCACAAATTTGCCGAGTATCTTGTTTGTGAGTCCGGGCGTGGAATTCTGTTCCAGGATCATGGTCGGGACCGACATGAAATATGCAAGAAGCACAAGAGCGCCTGATGCGTATCCCCCCACTCCGACCACTATATCGGGTTTGACCGTTTTGATGATGCGGTATGAATCGACGGTCGAGAGGAATGTCCTGAGTATGGCTCTGATCTTTTTCACAGGGGATACTCCTGCAATCCCTTCTGCACGCAAAAACCTGATCGGGTATCCCTCCCTCGGAACTACCCTGGCTTCGATACCGTGTTCGGTCCCCACGAATATCACTTCAGTGGAGGCATTCCTCTGCTTCAATTCTTCCGCGACGGCAAGTCCCGGAAAGAGATGTCCGCCTGTACCTCCGCCTGCAATGATCACCCGCATAAACCTTTCAATTTCCCGAGTGTTTTCTGGTTGCTATTTAGTTCCATAGACAGTCCTTCTCGCTTTTCTCCTCGCCAGTATTTCCCGGTTCATACCCGGCATCTCGCTTCTCTCCTCTCCCCTTGAAATGTTCAGGAGGATTCCGACTGCAACCATGTTCACCAGGAGAGAAGAACCTCCGTAACTGATAAACGGCAAAGGCAGCCCTTTCGTGGGCACCATGCCGGTTGCAACTGCAAAATTTATGAGCGCCTGAAGGGCAATCATCAGGGAAAGCCCCGTTGCAAGATAATAGACAAACTGGTCTTTTGCCCTGTATGCGATCGCGATGCCCTTGATGAACAGGAACAGGAAGAGGGCGATCACTACCGTCACCCCAAAGAATCCGAACTCTTCTCCGATGATGGAAAAGATAAAATCCGTGTGGGATTCCGGCAGATACGCGAGCTTCTGTTTCGAGCTTCCAAGCCCTACTCCTGTTATGCCTCCGCTTCCGAGTGCGATAAAAGACTGTACGAGCTGGAATCCGCTTCCCTGCGGATTATCCCATGGATTGATGAATGAGGTTATCCTTTTGAGGCGGTAAGGCTGCATGGCGAGCTTTACCACAACAGGCAGGGACAAACAAATAAGAGCTCCGATATACCTGAGCCGCACCCCGGAAAGAAAAAGCATCGCAAAGGTAAGAAACGCGAGGCTCATCGCCGCCCCGAAATCAGGCTGTTTGAGGATCGCTATCTGAAACATGACCATCACCAATACCGGTTTCAGAAAAGACAGGAAGTTGTCGGTCCTGAAGCCGGGCATAGACATATACCGCGCGAGGAATATCACCATGGCAAGTTTCACAAGTTCTGAAGGCTGGAAAGTCGACGGCCAAAGTTTTATCCACCTCTGTGCACCGCCCGCAGAGGCGCCGATGCCGGGGACAAAAACAAGGACCATGAGTATGAAAGAGACGATCAGAAGCGGAATGGATATTTTTTTAATAAAACCCATATTCATTCTGGAGGCAGCAAACATGAAACTTAATCCTATAAGAATGGTAAAAAGATGCCTCTTGAAATAAAAAAATTCTGTTACTCCTTTCTTCGCCAGCACAGGGGTGACGACAGAGGTAGTACTGTAGATCATGAGCGCTCCCAACCCTGTGAGGAGCATCGTTCCGAGCAGCAGCCACCGGTCGTATCTGCCCATCGTCATGCGCGCAGCTCCGAAACAAACGTTTTGAATTGTCTTCCCCGGTCTTCAAAATTCTCGAACATATCAAAACTGGCACATGCAGGGGAAAGGAGGACGACGTCTCCTTGTGCGGCGATGTCCCGTGAAATCTGCACCGCCTCCCGGAGCTCTCCTGCCATGACTGTCCGGGTCAGATCACCCAGTGCCTTTTTTATCTTCTCCGCAGCCTCACCAATCAATATAAGCGCCTTCACTTTCTCCTTCACCAGTGTTTTGAGGAGAGAGAATTCTCCCGCCTTGTCTCTCCCCCCCGCTATCAGTATCACCGGTTCTGGAAAGCTCTCGATCGACTTCATCACGGCAGCGACATTAGTGCCTTTCGAATCGTTGTAATATCTCACTCCGTCAAGCTCCCTGATAAATTCGAGCCTGTGTTCCAGTCCTGCGAATTCCCTCAATGAATCTTTCACGGCATCTGCAGGACACCCTGCAAGGAGAGCCATGGCTGAAGCAGCCATGGCATTCTCCAGGTTATGGACACCTTTGATTCTGATCTCATTCGCCTGGATAAGTGGCATGGAAGGAGAAGCAAGGGGCAGCCCCGGGATTGTGCAATACACCTCACCGCCCCTCAAACAGATCCCTTCAACTTCTCTGTGACGACTGAAGGAAAAGACCCGTGGTTTTTCGTTTTTCACTGCTAACTTTTCAGTTGCAACCTTCATCGTCTCCGGGTCGTCCCGGTTTAAGACCAAAAAATCGTCTTCCCTCTGGTTTTCGAATATCTTTGCCTTTGCGTCGCCGTATTCCTTCAGGGAATGATATCTATCGAGATGATCCGGGGTTATATTCACGATCACCGCCCCCTGAGGCCTGAATTCCTTTATCGTTTCGAGCTGGAAACTTGATATTTCAGCGACGATATAGTCGGGGGTCGGGAGCCGTTTGTTCTCTGTTCTCTGCTCTGCAATGAATAACTGCCGACCGATACTTGTTTTTAATATTTCCTCGGTCAGTGCATACCCTATATTCCCGCCGAGCACGGTCCGGAACCCTCCTTTTTTCATCATGAAATCGAGCAGGGCCGTTGTGGTGGATTTCCCGTTCGTTCCCGTAACGCCAAGGAAGCGCGTCATGGGACCGGATGCCGGGCGGGTATTGTTCATTATGCGGTAAGCAAGTTCAAGCTCGCCGATAACCGGGATTCCCCTCTCGCCTGCCCTTGCCAGCTGCGGCATATCAGAGGGCACTCCGGGGCTCACTACAATCATGTCCGCGGCCATGAAGATATCATCCGGGTGTGATCCGAAGACACGGTGCACAGAGGGACTCAGCTGACCGATGAATTTCCTGAGGTCGTCTTCCCCTTTCTTGTCGTTGACCGTGACGAGAGCACCGAAACGGGCAAGCAGATTTGCTGCGCCAACGCCGCTTCTCGCAAGGCCGACAACCGTAATCTTTTTATCCTTGAGTGTCATTTTTCTTTTTCTCGGCTACCCGGTAATTCTTCTTGCTGATCTTCTTTTTTGCGATTACCTTGTTTTTCCCCTTCTTCTTTGCAACCATCTTCGTCTTTTTCTTTGTGCCGGACTTCTTTGCGAGCATCTTTTTATCGGTCTTTTTCCCCTTCGAGCTTTTCACTTTCGCCTTCGATCTTTTTTTGCCCGCAGGTTTTTTTACTGCGCTGTCGTCGTACTGTGCTTTCGTAACGTAGACGTAAGGGTCATCTTTATGCTCCATGATATCAAACCCTTTGCTGATGAGGAGCTCCGATTCTTTCCAGAGGGTGGTCCTGCTCGGACTTCCCAGCAGGGCTATAATAATCGTCTCATCCTTCCGCTCGGCGGCACAGACAAAACAATGGCGTGCTGACCGGGTATATCCTGTCTTCCCGCCGACCAGGTCCTCTTCCGACCAAAGGAGCCTGTTCGTATTCTTCACAGAGAGCGTCCTGCCTCTCTCCGTTGTCACTTCCGCCACCCGGGTGCCGATAATATCCTTCAGCGTCGGATATCGCAACGCATAACTCATGATCTTCGCAAGGTCTGATGCAGTCGTATACTGGCCGGAACCGGGGAGCCCGTTCGCATTGATAAACCGCGTATTCAGCGCCCCTATCGCAATGGCCTTCCGGTTCATACGCTCAACAAACCTCTTCTCGGAACCGGAAACCGCTTCTGCCAGCGCAACGGCAGCGTCATTTGCAGAGCCCATCAGGGCTGCATAAAGGAGTTTCTCGACAGTAATCTTTTCTCCTTCCCGGAATCCTGCCGTATGGGCAGGCGTGTCAGCGGCATTGCTGCTTATCGTGACCACATCCTGAAGGCTGGTATTCTCAATCGCCAGCATTGCTGTCATCAGTTTCGTTGTGCTTGCAGGAGGACGCTTAAGATTCGGATTCTTTGCATAGAGAAGCTTGCCGGTTGCTACATCCATGACCACTACGGCCTGCGAACGGAAATTCTCGGCAAATGAGGAAGCAGGAAGGAATAAGCAGGCAGCAAGCAGAAAGAGAGAATAAAATATTCTCCATGGTTTTGCTCTCATCTGTCTGCTTCTTACTCGTTTCTGCTTCCTTATCATACTCACCTCACTTTTAAGGTTGCCAGACTTAACAGCGCCAGCATGATGCCGATAATCCAGAACCGCACAATAACCTTCGGTTCAGGCCATCCCTTGAGTTCAAAGTGGTGATGGATCGGGGCCATCTTGAATATCCGTTTTCCTGTAAGCTTGAAAGATCCTACCTGGAGCATCACCGAAATGGTCTCGATCACAAAGATTCCCCCGACAACCGCAAGAACAATCTCATGCTTGGTTATCACCGCAAGGGTACCGAGCGCACCGCCGAGGCTGAGAGACCCGACATCTCCCATAAAAACATCAGCGGGATACGAATTGAACCAGAGGAATCCGAGCGCCGCACCGAGCATCGCTCCGCAGAAGACCGTCAATTCACCGGTACCCGGCAAATACATGACTTGCAGGTACTGTGCCAGCCCCTTATGCCCCGAAATATAGACAAGGACACTGTTCGCGAGAACAGCGATGGCGACCAGCCCGATTGCAAGCCCGTCAATCCCGTCAGTAAGATTCACGGCATTGGATGAACCGACCATCACGATGACCGAAAACGGGATATAGAATATTCCGAGATCAAAAAGCCATCTTTTGAAAAAGGGAACGCTCAACACATCGGTATAGGGATCTTTCGGGTTCATATAGAGGAAAACCCCTATTATGAGCGCAAGGATTATCTGCAATCCAAACTTCTGATAGGCCCGGAGGCCCTTGTGGCTCTTTCCGGTAATTTTCAAATAGTCGTCAAAAAAACCGATCGCACCGAACCCGACAAGCGCGACGATCATCGTCCAGATATAGAGATTCTTGAGGTCTCCCCAGAGAAAAACCGACACAAGTATACAGAGAATAATGAGAAGGCCTCCCATAGTCGGCGTTCCCGCTTTGCCGAGATGGGCCTTTGGACCATCATCCCGAATATGTTGTGTCATGCTGAACTTTTTCAGACGATTGATAATCCAGGGGCCCAGGATCAAGGCAGTGATCATTGCGGTGAGCACGGCAAGCGCTGTCCTGAAAGTGATATACCTGAAGACATTCAGGGGTGAAAACCAGTTGTGCAGGCTGTATATGAGATCGTATAACATTATCCCTCCAGAACCCTTTCCATGCGCATACCCCTTGAACCCTTAATGAGCACCGTGTCCCCGGACTTCCATATCCCTTTCAGCAAGTTTCCCGCATCTTCAGGCTTCGCGGCGGTGAGTACATCTCCTGCATACTCGGATGCAGCAAAAGACATGAGCGGGCCTACCGCGATAAAAACATCCACAGACAGTTCTGATAAGAGTCTGCCGATCTTTCTGTGCGCCTCCTCTGCATAGGTTCCCAATTCAAGCATGTCGCCAAGCACGGCGATCGTCCTTCCTTTTTTAATCCTCACCAGCTCTCTGAGCGCGGCTTCCATGGAGGCAGGATTTGCATTGTACACATCACTGATAATCAGGATGCCGTTCATTTCCCGCAGTTGCAGCCTCATGGGAACGCCTGCGAATCTTTCTACGCCGTCCCTTATATGGAGGGGATCAATACCAAGGAGATACCCGACAGAAGCTGCTGCCAGGATGTTATAGATATTGAAGACTCCCGATATTTTCGGGTTCACCCGGAGCGGTTCTTTTCCTTTAAAAAGAATCTGAAATCTGGCGCCCGTATCATCCAACTGTATATCGACCGCACGAACTTCGGCCTCCTGATGCATGCCGTACCTGATGACTCTGCCCTGATATCCTGATTGTTTAAGCCCTTCCATAAGAAAAAGGTCATCGGCATTCACCACGACCGTATGCACGGAACCGAGGATTTCGAGTTTTGTTCTCCGGATCGTCTCAAGGTCCCTGAAACTCTCCAGATGGGTATAATTGATATTCGTTAAAACTCCGATACCAGGCGCGGCAATTGCGCACAACTCCCGAATGTCTCCGGGTGCGCTCGCGCCCATTTCTAGAACGATCATCTCCTCTGCATCACTGATCCCCGCAAGGCTCAAAGGAAGTCCGATCTGATTATTGAGGTTCCCGGTGTTTTTTAATACCCTGTGCTCCGTACCGAGAACCGCTGCGGTGAGCTCTTTTGTTGTTGTCTTGCCGTTTGAGCCTGTGATAGCGACAACCGGGATGTCCCTCTTTATACGCATATGGTGAGCAATATCCTGAAGGGCTTTGAGCGTATCCTCAACATAAATGACAGCCTTGCCCCTGACAGTGGATAGCGGTTCCCTGTCGACAACCGCTCCGCTCCCCCGCTCAAGCGCCTTCTCCATATAATCATGGCCGTCAAAATTCTTCCCTCTCAGCGCGATGAACAATTCTCCTTCCCGGATCGTCCTCGAATCTATTGAAAGGCCCGAAAAAATCTCCTGTCCGCGGGCAATGATCTTTCCCTGCGTCGCGGTAATGACATCCTCTATGGTTATAGTTCCCATCAGCGTTCTTTCAATATAATTCCCTGCAATCATTATTCCCTTATATTCCCGGTCTGACCTTCAGCACCTCCTCGATTACTTCCCTGTCGCTGAACCGGTGTTTTGCACTCTTAATTTCCTGATACTCTTCATGCCCCTTGCCTGCTACAAGAACAATATCACCCTCTCTTGCCATGTATACCGCTTTGCATATCGCTTCACGCCGGTCAACCTCAACAAGGTAGTTTTTCCCTGTGACGCCGTCTTCAATATCCCGGATAATGGTACCCGGTTCTTCCGAGCGCGGATTGTCAGAGGTGATAATGACAAAATCGCTGAGTTTTGTTGCGATTTCGCCCATTTTCGGTCTTTTGCCGCGGTCCCTGTCTCCTCCGCAACCAAAGACGGTTATGATACGGGGCGCTGCATGCGCCGCCCTGGCGGTGGATTTTTTATCGAGAAGTTCCCGCGCGGTGCGAATCAACCGTTCAAGGGCATCTTCTGTATGCGCATAATCGATAATGCAGAGGAATTCCTGTCCTGCTTCAACTTTCTCAAACCTGCCTCTGATGCTTGATGCATTACGAATCCCCTGTATGATGGCTTTCCATGGAAGCCCGAGGGAAACTGCAGCGCCGGCCGCGGCAAGTATGTTGTATACATTCGGCATGCCGGTAAGCGGCGAAAGTATCTCGTAGGCATCCCCCCGAAACAATACCGTGAACCGCAACCCCTCAAAGGAATTCGTGATATCACGGGCCAGGAGGTCCGCCTGTGTTTCAATCCCGTAAGTGATGATTTGCCCCGGCCCGCCCTCTCCTGCCCTCATCGCCATAGACAAATTCAGGCCGGATACGTCATCAAGGTTTATGACAGCGGTTCCTGTTCTCACCAGGAGTTCTGTAAATAGCCGCACTTTGGCATGAAAGTACTCATCCATAGTCTTATGGAAATCCAGATGGTCCCTCGTCAGGTTCGTGAATATTGCAGTATGAAAAGCGGTTCCATCGACCCTGTACTGCGCGAGCGCATGTGAGGAGACCTCTGATACCACGAAACGGCAGCCGGACAGAAGCATCTCTTTCAGGAGACACTGAAATTCAGGGGCCTCAGGGGTGGTATGTACTGCGGGGAAAACCTGATCCTTTATCATATATTGAATTGTCCCGATTAATCCAACGGTCTCACCAGTTGTCTCGAGTATGGATTTGAGGAGGTAGGAGGTAGTGGTCTTGCCGTTGGTTCCGGTAATCCCGATGAGGCTGAGGCTCTCTGACGGCCGTTCATAAAAGTTATTTGCCATACACGCAAGGGCCTTCCTGCTGTTGTTCACCTGGATATACCGTATCTCCGGAGACCGTTTGCCTATGTCCTCTTCACACGCCACTGCAACCGCCCCCTGCGCTATTGCCTTCTCAAGAAAATCATGGCCATCAAACTTTTCTCCCTGTATTGCTACAAATAAAAAGCCTTTCTGCACCTTGCGTGAGTCGTATGCGATGCCTTCGATATCGAGCGCCGGATCAATGCTTTCTCCTGCCAATTTACTTTCTGCTCCCCTTCCCATATACTCACAGTCCCTGAGGATTTCCTTCAGCATCATCTTGCTACTACGAAATGAGCCCGCTGGGCATTGTCGTCCCTCGGTATCTCCATATACGATAAGGCCTGATTCGCGATTGCCCGGAAAACCGGCGCGGCGACAATTCCTCCATATATCTGGCCTTTCGGTTCATATACCACAACGATCATCGCAAGTCTCGGGTTGTCAGCAGGCACAAACCCAACGAAGGAACTTACATATTTCTCCTTTGAGTACCTCTTCGTTACCGGATTGATCATCTGTGCCGTTCCTGTTTTGCCTGCTACAGGGTTGCCGTCAACCGATGCGCTCTTTCCGGTTCCTCCCTCCTCGGTAACCGTTGCGAGTATGTCCCTGAATGTCTCAACTGTCTTCGAAGAAAGGACGCGATGCCTGTCCGGATTCCTGAAAGAGGCGATGACCTCTCCCAACGGAGAAAGGACCTCCGAGACGACATGGGGTTTCACAAGGTATCCCCCGTTCGCAATTGCAGCATACGCCCTGAGAATCTGGAGGGGGGTTACGGCAACCTCCTGTCCGATCGGAATTGCCCCGATAGAGGTCCCGGACCAGCGTTCAGGGGGATATATCCATCCGGATACTTCACCCGGAAGGTCTATCCCCGTTTTTTCGCCTATACCCATCAGTTTTGCATATTTATAGATTCGCTCTTTTCCCAATTTCATGCCGATCATGATCGAACCGACATTCGATGATTTCTGAATGACTTCACGGAATGTGAGCACACCGTATTTATGTACGTCCCCTATATTCTTGCCCCCGGCATTGATGCTTCCCTTGCTTACATCGAACAAGGTCCCTGCCTTCGCTATCTTTTCCTCAAGTGCGGCAACACCAATGATAATCTTGAATGTCGACCCCGGCTCATAACAATCAGTTATGGACCTGTTTCTCTTCTCTGAATCGGAAGCCGCGCCTCCCCTGTTTGGGTCGTAGGTAGGTCTGTTCGCAATGGCCAGTATCTCACCGGTAAGCGGGTCCATCATAATGGCTGTTGCCGAGGCGGCCCGCCATTGTATCGTTGCTTTTTCAAGCTCGTTTTCAAGAATTCCCTGCAGGCCTTCATCAATGGTGAGAACAAGGCTGTTGCCGTTTGTCTCCGTTTCCACCCCTGATGAAAGGATTCTGCCGCTTGCATCCCTTCCGACAACGACTTTCCCCCCGCTTGTCTTCAGGTCTTTATCAAACTTCAATTCTATGCCCTCAAGAGCCTGGTTGTCTATGCCGACGAACCCAAGGACATGAGAGGCAAGCACCCCCTTGGGGTAAACCCTCTTCGCTTCAGTCAGAAAACCCAGTCCTTCAATCCCAAGTCCCTTTATCTTCTCTGCAGTTTCCGGCTCAAGCTTCCGCTCTATCCAGAAAAATCGTCCGCTCTCCGGCACTTTTGTGCGAATAATTTTTGGCTCTTTATTGATCAGCAATGCGAGTTTTTTGATATTCCCCTCATTCAACTCGAGCATTTCAGGATCACCGTACAGCGATTCGAGATCAAGGTTGAGCGCGAGTTCCCTTCCGTTTCTGTCGAAGATCACCCCGCGTCTTGCCTGAACATCCTCAACCTTGCTATGCTGCTGTTTTGCCCGTTCAGCAAGCCGGTTATGGTTGAAGATCATCAGGTCAACAAGACGCAGGGAGACCAGGATAAAACTGAAGATAATTGCAGTGTTAAGAATTACCGCCCTCTTTTTGGTCAACCCCCCACCTCAAATCTGTGTGCGTCTCAGCTCACTGCTTTCGCTCGAGCGACGCCTTGTACGGTAAATATCCCTTTTGTTTATTGATATAGACAACTTTGAGCCTGTCAGGCATCACAAACGCTTCCCCATCGTTGCGGGATACCTGAAGTTTTGCAAAAGAAAGGAGGCCCGTCCTTTCCGCAAGCAGCGATTTCCTCTCTGTAAGGTGCTGTGTCTTCTGTTTCTCAAGGTCCCCAAGGCTGTATTCAAGTGTCAGGAAGCTCGATCTCAGATACACGAGTCCGAATGCACAAAACACAAGGAAGAGAATCAGGAGCGGTTTGATTACGAACGAAAGCATAGTGCTCCTCCCCCTATACATCATATTTCTCCGCTACTCTCAGTTTTGCGCTCCTCGATGACGGGTTTGCCCTGCGTTCCTCCTGCCCGGAGATTAGGGGTTTCTTGGTAAGAATTTTTATCACACCTTTCTTCGCGTTTTCTGCAAAAAAATGTTTGACCTTCCTGTCCTCCAGTGAATGGTATGAGATTACGCACACCCTTCCACCCTTTTTCAGCAGTCTCACTGATGCATCAAGGCCTGCAGCGAGCTGATTGAGTTCCCTGTTCACCTCGATTCTCAACGCCTGGAATGTCTTCGTCGCAGGATGAACCTTGCCTCTTGACCCATATACTGCAGCAACGATCTTCGCCAGTCCGGAGCAGGTATCAATCGGTTTTTTGCCTCTCTGGTTCACGATCGCCTGTGCTATTTTGCGTGCCAGGCGCTCTTCCCCGAATTCCCACAGGACCCTTTCGAGTTCTTTTCCTGAATATCGGTTCACAACGTCCCATGCTGATATTTTTTGCCCTTTATTCATCCTCATGTCGAGGCGCTCATCCGAGAGAAAACTGAATCCTCTGAGGGGGTCTCTTATCTGTACCATAGAAAGCCCGAGGTCAAAGAGAATACCGTCAACCTGAGAGATACCCGCCTGCGACAAAAGGCCTTCCACCTCTGAGAACTCTCCTCTTATCAAGGCAACCCTTTCGTCCGAAAGTCTTTCACCGGCTATCTTCAAGGCATCCTCATCTCTGTCAATGCCGATGAGTCTGCCTGCAGGGCCAAGGAATTTCATTATTTGTTCTGCATGTCCCCCGGGACCGATCGTTGCATCTACATAGATCCCATCCTGCTTC
>JAKLQR010000265.1 GCA_022013235.1 Thermodesulfovibrionales bacterium
CATTCATGCCGTGGACGACCTGATCACCATATCGGAACTCCCCGGCCTGCAGATTGAAGGGTTGCTCAGCCATTTCTCCGAAGCTGATCTTGCCGACAGGTCTTTTGCGGAAGAGCAGCTTGCAAGGTTTAATGCGATACGGCAGGCCATCGCGGAGAAACTGAAGCAAAAGGTTTTCTCCCATATCGCGAACAGCGCTGCTGTCCTTAGTTTTGCAGACGCCCATCTCGATGCTGTCCGTCCGGGCATTATGCTTTACGGATATTCACCGTTCATTCATCAGATTTCTGATTTTCAGTTGTTGCCGGCAATGACGGTAAAAACCAGAATCCTCTCGCTGAGAAATGTTCCCGCAGGAACACCGATCAGCTATGGAAGGACGTTCATTACAAGAAGACCAAGCAGGATAGGGGTGCTTCCTCTGGGGTATGCAGACGGATATTCCAGGCTTTTTTCGAACAATGCAGATGTCCTTGTGAAAGGAAAACGGGCGCCTGTGGCAGGAAGGGTCTGTATGGACACTACAATGATCGATCTGACAGAAATTGATGAGGCAGATGAGAACGATGAGGTAATTTTGCTTGGAAGGCAGGCCAATGAAAGAGTGACTGCTGACGAACTTGCGCAAAAAGCTGGTACAATCTCTTATGATATACTAACTTCCTTGGGAAACAGGGCGCAACGCATATATGCTGAAAATTATTGAGCTGCTCGGAAAATTGATCATACGGTTTGCAGAGGGTCTCGGCCGGATACTCATCCTCCTTATGCTGGCATTCAAAGAGATCCTGCGTCCTCCTTTCGAAATCCGGAATACCTTCAAGCAGATGCTCGAAATAGGGGTGCGTTCGCTCCCTGTTGTCCTGGTAACCGCGATTTTTACCGGGATGGTCTTTGCGCTTCAGACGTATACAGGTTTTAAAAGGTTTGGGGCAGAGGCGGTGGTAGGGACTGTGGTCGCCCTGTCAATGACCAGGGAACTGGGGCCTGTTCTCACAGGACTTATTGTCGCGGGAAGGGCCGGCGCTGCCATGGCTGCTGAATTGGGGACAATGAGGGTCACGGAACAGATTGACGCACTCGAGACACTCGCAACGAACCCGGTAAAATATCTGGTAGTCCCTAGACTGATAGCAGGAGCCTTGATGCTTCCCGCGCTCGCACTAGTGGCAGACCTTATCGGAATCATCGGCGGTTACTTCATAACCGTCGGACTCTTCGATACAAGTTCAGTCGTTTACTGGAAGAGAACATGGAACTATCTCGAAATGAGCGATATCTATAACGGCCTTATCAAGGCGGCATTTTTTGGTGCGAGCATCTCACTCGTGAGCTGCTATAAAGGGTTTTATACTAGAGGAGGAGCCGAAGGGGTCGGAAAGGCGACAACCGGCGCCGTGGTAATTTCCTCAATGACCATACTTATATCAGACTATTTTCTTTCAGTGTGGCTTTTTCAATGATAGAGATAATCAATCTCCATAAGTCTTTCGGGAGCAAACAAGTGCTTCATGGGGTGAACCTCAAGGTAGATAAAGGGGAGAGCATGGTAGTCATAGGCGGAAGCGGTTCGGGCAAGAGTGTCCTTTTGAAGCATATAATCGGTATACTAAAACCGGACGAAGGACAGGTGCTCATTGACGGTACTGATATCGCGTCGCTCCCCGAAAATCAACTGAATGAATTAAGGAGAAAATTTGGCATGCTTTTCCAGATGGCTGCCCTTTTCGATTCCATGTCGGTATGGGAAAATGTCGGGTTTGCCCTTACGAGACATACGGATATCCCTAAAAAAGACATAAAATCTGTTGCGATTGAAAAGCTGAGGCTCGTAGGTCTTGTCGGGGCTGAAGACCTCATGCCGTCAGAACTCTCCGGAGGGATGAAAAAAAGGGTGGGGCTGGCCCGTGCGATAGCCTACGAACCCGAGATACTCCTCTATGATGAACCGACTACAGGACTGGATCCGATACTCGCTGACGCCATCAATGATCTCCTGGTCGAAATGAAACAGAAGATGTCGATTACCTCTGTGGCCATAACCCACGACATGAACAGCGCATATAAGATAGCCGACAAAATCGCAATGCTTTATCAAGGAGAAATTATCGATACCGGGACGCCGGAAGAGATAAAAAATACCCAAAACCCTATCGTGAAGCAATTCATCACCGGTAGTTCTGTGGGACCAATAAAAATAGAAGGAGTGCAATATGAGAGGAATATCGACAGAACTTAAGGTCGGTTTCTTTGCCATTGTCGTCATCGCGGTATTATCCTATATGACCTTCATGATCAGCGGCATCGACTGGATGAAGAAAGAAGGATATACTGTCTACATCTACTTTAAAAACGTTGCCGGGCTCGATGAGAAGACAAAGGTGAAGATTGCCGGAGTAAACGCCGGGGTCATAGAAACTATAGAACTCAAGGAAGGCCGTGCAAAGTTAACGGTGCGGATCAATAAGGATGTGGCTCTTTACAGCGATTCGAGCGCGTCGATAAAGGCTGCGGGTCTTCTCGGAGACAAGTACCTCGAGATCAAAACCGGAAAGACAATGCCTCTCATTACAGACGGCGCAACCCTTGCCAATGTTTTCGAGATCGTGGATATCGATGATCTTGCACGTAACCTCACCGCAGTTTCCGAGAATATCAATATCCTTGCCCAATCGCTCAACCAGACGTTCGGGACTGAAGAATCAAAAGAAGCGATGAGAGAATCCATCCAGAATCTCCGCCATATTACCGCGAGCCTGAAGGATACTATTACC
>JAKLQR010000266.1 GCA_022013235.1 Thermodesulfovibrionales bacterium
CTAAGACGGTCATTAGTAAGGCGACGTTCTTATCGCTCTTTGTCATTGCGGCTTGTCCGCAATCCTTCCGGGTTTTCAGAAAGATTCCCGACAAGCGGGAATGACATCGATGTAGCTTTACTTATAGCCGTCTTAGTATGTGTTTTCAAAAATGAGAATCTCTTTTCAAAAATGAGAATGGGAATTAATATTGACTTGCAGCATAAGTTATTGATAAATTAAGCTAAAGCTAAATATTTAATAAATATCGTGTGTTTTGGGAGAAACTGAATATTTTTTGACCAGTCTGTACTGCCGGCGTTGTTGAATCCTCTTTCATGGCAAGGCTTTCGTCCGTGAGTATCGGAGAACCGCCGGAATGAGCACTGTTTTTGCATTGATAACGGCAAGGATATCTATGAAAAGAGGACAAATATTCGTTCCCATCATCATTTTCATAAGCGCGGCGGTCCTGCTCGCAGGTACTGCCGCTGCAGTCGTCAAAGGTGATTGCGAAGTGTGTCACGTGCTTTTTCCCGGCGTACCCCAGTATGAGTTGCCCTATACACTCTGTATCGAGTGTCATTCCAATGCCGACCCGGATACCGTGAAGATATTCGGCAGAAGCAAGGTGCCGGTCGTATATAATTCGGTAAAACCGGACCGCCATCTTGCAGGGGGAAACTTCTACTATCTTGCGAGGGGTTTCGGAGAAAGAAAGGGGCACAATGTTGCCGGTGTTTCCCCCCCCGATACAAAATTCAATCAGCAACCTCCCGGCTATGCGAGAACCAATGACCCGTCGACTATCGGGTACAGTGATACGAAAACCCTGAAATGTTCAGGCTCCAACGGCTGCCACGGGAACAGAAATATCGAAGACCCAGTCAAGGCAATTATGGGGACACATCATGCAGTGGATCAACCCGTGGACGGAAGCACTACCGCAAGGAGTTACCGTTATCTGAAGAACACCGACAAGGTGCAGGGCGTCACCGGGTTTGAAGAGAAAGAATGGAACCGGAACAGCACACCGCAAAAGCACAACGAATACTCTCCTTTGATTGATGCGTTCTGCGAAAGCTGTCACGGCGGTTTTCACCGGGATGAAAAGTCGGGTCCGTGGTTCAGGCATCCGACCGGCGTAGCTCTTCCCAAGGGGTATGAGTACAAGGAATATAATACGAATGCGCCGATTGCAAGGGCCTCCTCTTTTGAATTTTCAAAGAGCGAGATAGTTCCCGGGTCTGATTCTGTGATATGTCTTTCATGCCACATGGCGCACGCGAGCCCCTACGAGTCGATGCTCAGATGGGATTATGACGCCATTGTAACAGACGAAGAGGGAAAAGACGGCTGTCTTATCTGTCACACAGGAAAATGATGAAAAAACTGAGCATACTTTTTGCAACGAATAAAAAGCGAAACAGACATGTTTCATTGTTAACTCCTCCCCCCTTGCCCCCCGTTTCCTCAATGGGGGGCATTTTTTTCTCTATTTTTTCAGCAGCAGTTTTTGCCTTTTCCCTGTTTTTTTTCGCCGCGCAGTCAGAGGCGAGGGTAAAAGGGAAATGCAAGGACTGCCACACCATGCACAACAGTTACGAGGGAAAGGAAATGACCTATGGAAATCAGACAGGACCCTTTCTCGTCCTGACGAAAGGAGGGTGTATCGGCTGTCACGGGCAGAATCCGGATGGCTCCGAGAACATCATAACCCTTGGAAAAACAACGATTCCCCAGATAATTCACCGGTTGGATAAGGGCGACCTTGCAGGCGGGAATTACTCTTATGTTGCTGACGGATACAGCCCCGATTATACAAAAGGACACAATGTAAAGGGGATATCCATGCAGGAAAAACCGCCGATGGACCAGCCTCCGGGATTTCTCGCCGGCGTCATGATACCGGAGGGAGAGGGGCCGGCTTACTGGCCGGGTCAGAACCAACTTGACTGTTCGGGAACATGGGGCTGTCATGGAAACAGAAAAGAGGAAAATTCTTACAAAGCGGTGCATGGCGCGCATCATACCGATGACAGAGCTCTAGACGGAACCACTGTCGGAAAGAGCTACCGGTTTTTGTACGGAATAACCGGGACTGAGCATAAGGACTGGGAATATCTTGCCGCTCCTGATAATCATAACGGCTATAAGGGAGATCCGGGCCATGCGTCGATGAACACCATCAGCTATCTCTGCGGTGAATGCCATGCGCGATTCCATCCGAATGCCAATCTGGGGGGTAGCGAGGAAGTCGGGCATGCATACAACTCGGCCTGGAGAAAGCATCCCGCAGATATTGCGTTCAGCACCGTTCGCGGAGGATATGCAGGTTCTGAATACCAGGAATAGATACTCTACAATCTCATCGCTCCCGTTGCCTACCTTGAGCCAAAAGGCACTGAGAAAGCTGTTGACGCCGACAGCATAGTTATGTGCCTTTCCTGCCATCGTGCACATTCAAGCCCGTTTCCCGATATCCTGAGGTGGGAGTATAACAGCAACGCATCGACAATTGGAAATACAGGCTTCGGCTGCACCGTCTGCCACACCAGGAAAAAGCAGTAACCAGAATTATTTCATTTTTTGGTTCTTCTGGAATTCCTGCAGGTATACTCCATTCCTCTTTTGTCATTCCGGCTTGTCCGGAATCTTTCCGGCGATGTCTTCATACAAGTCCCTCATCAGGGGATTTCCCTTCATGATAAGTTCTATCTTACTTTGTCTGCTAATATTTTTTATCTGTTTTTCCCGTATTATGGTGCTCCGGCTGTTGCCGAAAAACTCATAATAAACAAGCTTATGCAGATAATATCTGGCTGTAAAGCAACGGGGATTGAGGTTGTTCTTATGTTCATATACTCTTTGTATGAGGTCATTCGTCACCCCAACATACAAGGTTGGTCTTGCATTCGCCATAATATATACTGCAAATCACTACTGTCCGGTTATCGATTTTAAGCAATCAGATAACATATTGAAGCATAACAAATAAATGAACAAAATAATATTTTTCGATTTGAAAAAATGCAAGAAAGAGTTTTTA
>JAKLQR010000267.1 GCA_022013235.1 Thermodesulfovibrionales bacterium
ACCGAGCGACAGGGGAAGGAAATCAAAGAAGAGAGTTCTTTCGGCCTCCGTTGCGAGGGAGATGAGCTTCCCTTTCTGGTCGGGATTGGTCCTCCTGTAGATAAACTGCAGGTTCGTGGTCTTGCCGCAGAGACCCGGACCGTAATAAACAATCTTTACATTGATTTCACGGGAAGAATAATTAATAAAGGACACGGAATCCGCACCTACTTGAAGAGGTTATCGATGTCTTCGTCACTGATCTCTGCAAAAAACGATTCCTCCAGTTTTCCTGTTCCCTTTTCTTTTTCAACCTTTTCGATAATCTCATCGAATATCTTTGTTAGGGCATCAGATGCCTTCTTCACGCGCAGTCTCACGAGACCGAGTGAGGTTCTGCTGTCGAAAATGACCACGAGGATGATCCTCTGTCCGATCAAGGAAATATGGATATTGTCTTTTTCCCCTTCATGGAAGAGAATGGTGAACTCTTTTTCACCGAGGAGCCGGGCGATGCCGCCGGTCGCTGCAATATTCCCTGCGGTGAGAGAAGCCAGCGAAGTGGTATCTATATCATGGGTCTCACCGGCTGACGCGATAAGCTGACCGTTTTTATCAACGAGGAAAACGACCGTCGCGTTGGACTGCTGATGGAGTTTCTGGAGTTCAGCGTCGATCCTGCTGAACTCTTCCTCATACATTATGAGGTCAGAACCCATCATGGTTGTAACCCTATCATATTTTATTGTCTCATATCAAGAGGCAAAACACGCTTCTTCTTTCTGAAGCTTTTCCCATTCCCTGTCGATATGTTCCTGAATCTTTCCTATTAATGCTTCGTTCTCCGGCTTGAAAAGGTGTTTGAACCTTCCCTGTGTCTTGAGGAAATCCGCCATCGGTTTCTTTTCCCTCGGCCTGAAGGTTATTTTCGTAACCCCGTTCACTATCTCATAGAGCGGCCAGTAACAGGTATCAACCGCAAGCCTGCTCAGGGTAATTGCGTCGTCTGTCCTCGACCTCCATCCCCTGTTACAGGGCGCTATAATATTCATGAACTTTGGTCCGGGTATCTCAAGTGCTTTCCTGACTTTCCTGACAAGGTCAGCCCAGTGGCTGGGGGATGCCTGCGCTACATAAGGGATGTTATGGGCAGCCATGATCTTGGTCATGTTCTTTCTCTGTTCGGTTTTGCCGGGCACAACACTCCCCGCAGGTCTGGTGGTAGTATCCGCTCCAAAGGGCGTTGCGCTTGAACGCTGGATTCCCGTGTTCATGTATGCGCCGTTATCATAACAGATATAGAGCATATCATGACCGCGCTCCATCGCCCCCGAAAGGCTCTGGAACCCGATATCATACGTTCCCCCGTCACCGCCGAATGCGATGAACTTTATTTCCTTGTCGATTTTCCCCTGTTTTTTTAATGAGCGGTACATGGTTTCAACCCCGGACAAAGTGGCGGCAGCGTTTTCGAAGGCATTATGAATCCAGGGGATCTTCCATGCAGTATAGTCAGAGATACAACTCGAAACCTCGAGGCAACCTGTTGCATTTGCTGCAACAAGGGGATAATCAGACGCAAGGAGGACCATTTTTACCACTATGGGAGCGCCACAGCCCGCACAGAGCCGGTGACCTGGCGCAAATAACATTTCTTTCTTTGAAAGCTCTTTAAGAGTAACTGCCTTTGCCATAACTATTCCCTCACTCCTATATAGTCCTTGTAGCTCTTTACCGTCCCGGTTTTTGTCAGTTCCACAAGTTCGTTGAGCACAAGCTCCGCGTGCTCGGGGAGATAATCCCTGCCGCCAAGACCGAAAATTTTATTCACAAGCAAGGGTTTCTCTTTATATTGGTAGAGACTGGTTGCTATGTCCATATAGACCGGCCCGAAAGAACCTCCAAAGGCGTCTGCCCTGTCGAGGACACATACTGCCTTGAGATGCTTCAAAGCTTCACCGACCTCTTTATACGGAAATGGCCTGTATAGTCTTGGTTTCAGGAGGCCGGCCTTAATCCCCTTTTCCCTGAATTCGTCAACTACATCCTTTGAAGTGCCTGCCGCTGAATTCAGGATAATGAGGGCTATTTCTGCATCGTCCAATCGGTACGTCTCGAAAAGACCATAGGTCCTCCCGGAGAGTTTCTCAAAATCCTTTGCAACATCAAGGACTACTCCCGAAACTTTTGACTCAACGTCATCCTGTGCCTTTCTGAATTCCATATAGTAATCCGGGAGTATCAGCGGACCGTAGCTGACCGGACGATCAAGATCGAGGAGCGGGTTCAATGTTTTAAATTCCCCGACGAAACTCTGCACCTGATCATCATCGAGATATTCCAGCCTCTCGATGGAATGGCTGATAATAAATCCGTCCAGATTAATCATAATGGGCAATCTTATATCCATATGCTCTGCGATGCGGAATGCCTGTATGGTATTGTCGTAAGCCTCCTGCGCATTCTCAGACCAGAGCTGAATCCATCCGGTATCTCTTGCCCCCATTGAATCAGAGTGGTCGCTATGGATATTAAGAGGCGCCGATAAAGCCCTGTTCACTACAGGCATGACTATGGGAAGTCTTGTGCCGGAGGCGATGTATAATATTTCATACATGAGCGCCAGCCCCTGTGATGAAGTGGCGGTGATGACCCTTCCGCCTGCTGCGGAAGCCCCGACACAAGCACTCATGGAGCTGTGTTCACTTTCAACAAGAATAATCTCTGTCTTGACTTTTCCGTCAGACACAAAGCTTGAAAATCTCTGCATCATTTCGGTCTGAGGAGTGATGGGGTAAGCTGCGCA
>JAKLQR010000268.1 GCA_022013235.1 Thermodesulfovibrionales bacterium
CATTGCGGATATAGGCATAGCGTGGGGAGATTTCTTCGTCGGCAAAGCTCTTTATGATCTGTATATGAGGGGAACAAGTTAGAACTTTTCTTCTTTTCGATGATATTGTCTTTATTGCTCTGTGAGGTCCTTCCTGAAGTCTGCAACTTTGACTTTTGCCAAATAATGAGAACAAATAGAACTTATGAACGAACACGGGCAACACGCCTCGTTTAAAGGACAATATTCCTAATGTGCACATCACTTCCATTTCTTAAATCTAAATAAAATCAAAAACTTATATCGTGGCATCTCTTTTGCAATATAGTAAGAAAATAAATAGATATGAGGAGGAACGATTATGGGAAATCCTACAAAATGGGAACCTTCGATGGATATGGCTATAACGAAAGCTAAGTCAGAGAATAAACCCATATTACTCGATTTTTTCAATCCTGGTTGAATTGGTTGTCAACAAATGGCTGCGGTTACGTATCCAAATGACAAAGTGATAAGCTTTATAAATGAAAAGATGATACCTCTGCAGGTCAGCTTTGATGCACAGCCGATAGCTACTGATTTTAACGTCAAGTGGACACCTACCATTATCACGCTTGACTCCAAGGGTAAGGAACATCATCGCACCGTTGGTTTTCTTGCTCCAGAGGAATTAATTCCTTCATTACTCTTAGGTATAGCTAAAGTGTATTTTGATGATGACCAGTTTGATAATGCGCTGGCAACTCTGAACAAACTCCTCTTAGAATATCCAGAGAGTGACTCAACATCTGAGGCAATATACCTGAGGGGAGTATGTCTATACAAGAGCACGCATGAAGCTAAACCTCTTAAAGAGGCATATGAGAAACTAAATGCTCGTGACCCTAAAGGCGAGTGGACAAAGCGTGCATATCCATATCGACTCTTATAAGTTCCAATCTATAATAAATTTCAAGGACGACTTTAGGAATTAACCGAACCGTGATAAAGTTTAAGAAATGAAGATCAGGGAAATAAATGCAAAAAGTATTCTGTCTAAGTCTCAGGTCTATGATTATACTTTGAACCCTTATGTCGGCTGCCAGCATGGTTGCGTATACCAAACCAAATGTGCGAAAGATTCTTGACACTACCTGGCCTGTACAACTTATGAAGGATATACGCAGAGCGAATCATACAGGGCTCTATTATTCTCTTCAGGTTTTTTTCCTGAAAAAAACTCCGACAACGAGCCCTGCGGTAAGAAAACCGTGAAGGGACGACGTGAAGAGGGAAAAAACTGCAAAGCCGCTCTCTGAATGGAGTATCCCGATGAAACCGGTGATTCCATCAAGATAAAAAAGAACGGCAATCACTACCCATAACACAAGTCCCATCAATGCGCCCTTGAGATAAGGGTTTGTGACGAAGAGAAATCTTCCCCGAAAAACCCTGAACAGAATCATAAGCGGGAAGAGACTCAGGACGAAACCGAAAAATATAGATTTTAAGTCCACTGAACCTTAATCAACCAGGAAATCCTTCAGTTTTTCCTGGAGAGAATCCGGCCATATTTCTTCATATAAGAATGCGTCTACTTCCTCTTTTGTAAGGGATTGCTTGATATCAAGAGGTAAACTTCTTAATATCTTCATTTTTTCAGGATCAGGATGTATTTTTTCCATATCTATCCCCTTTTCGTATTTTTTGTAGTTTATCATATTTTCCTCTTTTTGAAATATGTAAACCGTGAGGCGGATCGTACGACGGAGCCTTTGTTCTTTCCACGTAACAGCTGTTATACGGGATATTTTGGTCAATAAAGAATATATACTTGATTCCCTAATCCTGGGGAAATCATTTCACACTTGTAAGGGAACTCCTTTTATCAGCAGGAAAGCTGATAAAAAATATAATTTTATCAGTGGGTTGCGTGGATTAAAAAATCCCAGAGAATGGAACAAAAATTGCATATTTTAATGAAATTTACTATGAAACTCTTCCAATGGCTGAAATTTCTTAAGACGCCTTTTCCCGAGAAGATGGTGAGGGAACCCCGTGATTCCGGGAGAGAGAAAATTTATCGTCCCCGGTCCGGGGCGTTGAAAAGAGAATCAATGCCGAAGAAGAGTGGACCGGAAGAAACGGGCGGTGCCCCACAATCGTTCAGGGAACAGAGACGACATAAGAGATATTCTACCGAGGGCATGGATGTCCAGACAAAGATGATTCTTTCCGAAGAGGTAGACATCGCGAATATGAGCATCGGAGGCGCCTGCATTGTCACGAAAAGAACAGTTGCCCCTGGAGAAAATGTTCTTCTCAACCTCGCTGATGCAAATATTGACAGGCCGTTGAAATGCAAGATTATCTGGGAAAGCGAACCCACGGGTGACGCTGCGGAAACCATTTCCAGTCACTATCAGGCAGGGGTCCGGTTTCAGGAAGTCCCTCCTTACACTCTCATCAGGCTCAAGGATTTCATGCGGGAGTCCGGCGTCCCTGATATGAAAAAACTTAGTGACCAGTACCTTCCAAGCTCACTGAGGTTCAAGATTTACCGGAACCAGAAGGCATCCATGAAGTATCCTTTCACATATCCTGTGAAAAAAATCAGCCTTGGCGGCATGCTTATCGAGACAAATCAGGAGTATGCTGTCGAGCAGAGATATCCCGTGGCCTTATACCTGTCAGACAAGAATATCCCTATCAAGTGTACCGGAAGAATAGCGTCACAACTGCCTGTTCGCGATGAACAGGCAGTCCGCTATGATACCGGCATAGAGTTTCTGAACCTCGCAGACCATGACAAGTTACATCTGGGGAAGTTTCTCTCTCATCTCTGATTCAACCGACTTCCTGCCTGTGAACAATGAGACTATTACCCTCTGAGCTCGATTATAAGAGGATGACGGCTATATTTCAGAAGAATGAAGGATTATAATATACCCATGGCAAAAGAAGCGGGACGGGGAGAAAATAGCTCAGAATGACAGGAATGCACCCATGCAGGACGAAGAAAAAACAAAAAAGCAGCTTATAGACGAACTGAAAGAGATGCGCCGTCACGTCGGGGAGCTCAAAAAATCTAAAGCGGACCGCAGACAGATAGAAGACGCGTTGAGAGAGAGCGAAGAGAGATACCGGAAGATGGTGAATGCAGTGACGAGTTATACCTATACTGTGGAAATGACGGACGGGAAAACCCTCTCAACGCAGCACAGCATGGGGTGCTATGTGATCACGGGATATAAGCCGGAAGAGTATCTGGAAGATCCCTACCTCTGGTACTCGATGATCCATCCCGACGACCGTATGATTGCGGTGAATGCAATCGGGAATATTCTAATAGGGCTATCCGCTTGACTGCCCTACCCCCAACATGTAGAATATGGGAATTATGCAAAATTACCATAGGACGATGATTGAATTTGAACAACGCTTTATTAGTGAAGAAGTGTGCCGAGAATACCTCTATCAAATACGA
>JAKLQR010000269.1 GCA_022013235.1 Thermodesulfovibrionales bacterium
GGTTCATTGCAGACAATGCCTTTGCCTCTCATGAATACGAGGGTATTTGCCGTGCCGAGGTCGATAGCAAGATCGTTAGAAAACATACCGAGTATTTTATGGAAAAACATTATTCCTCCTGTTTTGCCTGGGGGTTGTTCACAGTGCTGTCGATTACCAGGGTTTTGGCAATCTCATCTCCAATGCGCATTCCGTTTCTGTTGCCGAGCAGGACTATGAATTCAAGGACTATCACCAGGAGAATAAATACCCAGCCAAACCAGAGTATATGGAAAAGAAAATACCCCAGCGCCAAGGTGCTGTTCCTGAGTACGGAATCTCTGAATGTACAGGGTCTGTAAGCATCGGCAGAAACAACCCTGAGGCCGATGAGTTTTTTCCCGATACTTCTCCCGTCAAAGAAACCATCTCCTATTAAAAGATAGGCAAGTCCTGCAAAGAAACCGGCCTTCGGTATCAACTCTGCTGCTGCTGCAATGAGAATAAAGTCGAGGATTTTTGCGACAGTCCGTACAAACAACCCTGCCCGTTTCAATTCCTCAGACATTCAAAAATCTTAACAAAGAGCAGTTTCTTTTTGCAAGGGATGAAACACGGAAATTGCCGGGATTTCCGGTTAATTCGGAATATTAACAAGTCTAATCCATATTGCATGATTAATTTAATGAATAATCTTGTCTAAACGAACGAAAGAATTCCATCGGACAACGGACAAGGTGATTGTTCTCCCCGAAACCCGTTGAGACCATGAATTCCCGGTTTTTGCACTGAGAACGCGGAGGATATTATTTAGCATATGATTAATATTTATTGGGGTTGTAATTTCGATCGGAGTTGGTTTAATCTTTCATATCTCATATTGTTAGTTCATCCGTAAGTTTCAACCGGAGTTTTTTATGGAAATAGTCCTTGCTACGAAAAACAAGAAAAAGGTCGAGGAGATAAAAAGAATCACCGGGGGGACCGGGATCAAAATCCTGACCATGGATGATTTCCCCGGATGTCCGGAGGCAGAGGAGGACGGCGACACCTTCGAGGAAAATGCAGTCAAGAAAGCCGTTGCGGTCGCAAAATATACCGGGAAAACTGCTCTTGCCGATGATTCAGGCCTTGCAGTTGACGCGTTAGGGGGCGAACCGGGTACCAGGTCCGCGCGGTACTCAGGAGAGGGTGCGGACGACGAAAGGAACATCGGGAAATTGCTTTATGAAATGAGGGCTTTCCATGAAGGGGAAAGGGGAGGGTGTTTCGTCTGCTGTATCGCTCTTGCATCGCCTGACGGGGAGATCCGGACATTTTTTGGGTATGCAGAGGGCGCCATAGGGAACGCACCAAAGGGGTCTTGTGGATTCGGGTATGACCCTGTCTTTTATCCCAGGGGGTTCCTCCGAACGTTCGCAGAAATGAGTAACGAGGAAAAAGATGCCCTGAGCCACCGGGGGAAGGCACTGAAAGAGTTAAAAAAGCATTTAAAATCAATTTGTTAATATATATCTTGCTAATTTTAATTTGATTAATAAGGAATTCTTATCGTTCTATGAGAAATATGAATTTGACTTAAAGAGAGAGGGTGCATATAGTTATATGTCTGTATTTTTATTTTTTAAGCTCTGCCACGTAATTTTTTAGTTTAAGAAACAAGCACATTGCTTATGGAAATGTGTTTTGTTTTGACTAATTTGTTGTTGTAGCCGTTTTTTAATTTTCATCAAAAAATTCAACGGGGGTACAACTATGAAAATTGTGTTGCTTGGCGCACCAGGTGCTGGGAAAGGGACTCAGGCAAAGAAATTGATCGAGAAATATGGCATGCCGCAGATTTCGACAGGGGATCTTTTAAGGGCAGCGGTTTCCGCAGGCACTTCCCTTGGCAAAGAGGCAAAGTCATACATGGACAAAGGCGAACTCGTTCCCGACAGTGTTGTCCTGGGTATGGTCGGGGAGAGACTCAAACAGGATGATTGCAAAAAAGGGTACATCCTCGACGGATTTCCGAGAAATACCGCCCAGGCGGAAGCACTCGACAAAATGCTCGCTTCGCTCGATATGTCGCTCTCAGGAGCGCTCAGCGTTGATGTGCCTTTTGAGGATTTAATGAAGAGACTGACCGGAAGAAGAACCTGCAAGTCATGCGGTCAGATGTACAATATTTATTTCGGCCCGCCCAAGAAGGAAGGAGCCTGCGATAAATGCAGCGGCGACCTGTTCCAGAGGGACGACGACAAGGAAGCTACCATTAAAAAGAGGCTTGAAGTGTACACTGCCCAGACAGAACCGCTGATCGGATATTACAAGAATAAAGGAATCCTGAAGTCGGTTTCCGGTACCGGCAGCATCGATGAGATATTCAATAAAGTCTGTGAGACATTAGGTCTTCAGTAGAAATTTCAAGCTTTGTCTTGAAAAAATAAATCCAAGGAGGATATGAAATGGCATTAGTAAATCCACATGGAAAAGAGAAGAAACTGAAACCCCTTTTACTCGAAGGGGCAGAACTGGAAGCAGAGAAGAAAAAGGCGGAGGGACTGAAGAAGATCAGCATTACATCCCGCGAAGCAGGTGACCTCATTATGATGGGCCTGGGTGGCTTCACACCGCTCACCGGCTTCATGACCGAGGCTGACTGGAAAGGGGTCTGTGCTGGCTTCAAGACGGCAGACGGGACATTCTGGCCGATACCTGTTACTTTGTCTGCGTCCAAAGCTGACGCTGACGGCATTAAGGTCGGTGACGAGATTGCGCTCTTCTCCGATGAGTTCGAAAAGATTATGGCCACGATGAAGGTGACCGAAAAATATACTATCGACAAGAATTTTGAATGCAAAAATATCTATACCACAACTGACATGGAGCACCCGGGTGTCAAGATGGTTATGGAACAGGCAGAGGTTAACCTTGCGGGTACCGTCAAGGTCCTTAGCCAGGGAGGTTTCCCGGCACAGTATCCTGGTCTTTTTTTAACCCCTGCGCAGACCCGGAAGATGTTTGATGAAAAAGGGTGGACCACTGTAGCAGCCCTCCAGCTCAGAAACCCGATGCACCGTTCCCACGAATTCCTTGCCAAGATCGCGATTGAGATCTGTGATGGCGTGCTCATCCATCAGCTCCTCGGAAAACTCAAACCGGGTGATATACCTGCAGAAGTAAGGGTCAAGGCCATCGACAAGCTCGTCGAGCTCTATTTTGTTCCGAATACCTGCATTCAGGCTGGATATCCGCTTGACATGAGATATGCGGGCCCTCGTGAAGCGCTCCTTCACGCAACATTCAGGCAGAACTATGGCTGCAGCCACCTGATCGTGGGTCGTGACCACGCGGGCGTCGGCGAATATTATGGACCCTTCGATGCCCAGAAGATATTTGATGAGATACCTGCCGGTTCACTCGAGACAAAACCTCTGAAGATCGACTGGACATTTTTCTGCACGAAGTGCGACGGCATGGCCTCGATGAAGACCTGCCCGCACGGCAAAGACGAAAGGGTTATGCTCAGCGGAACAAAGCTGAGGAAGATGCTTCCGAAGGCGAGTCAGTGTCATCTCAGTTCAGCCGTCCCGAGGTTGCAGCTATCCTTCAGGAGTACTATCAGGGCCTGGACGAAAAGGTTGAGATCAAGATGCATAAATATGCAGAAGGCGAAAAGAAATAGGTATTTATAGAAAGGATTTGTCGGGATGCAGGTGCATGAGTATTCCCAAGTATGTAGTTGTACATAAAGAATAGCAGATGGTAACAGAACCTGAGTAGGGTTCGTTACCATCTGCGTATTGAGTTATGAAAGGAAAGGAGGTGGAAGACAGTCTGGTTCTCAATTATGGTTTTTCATCAATCTTTAACTTATAACAATAAAAGGAGGTGTATTTAAATGCCAAGTTTTGTAATTACTGAAAAGTGTGACGGCTGTAAGGCAGGGGACAAGACTGCTTGCCAGTATATATGTCCTCACGATCTCATGATCCTCGACAGAGATTCGATGAAGGCTTACAATCAGGAGCCTGAACAGTGCTGGGAATGCTTTAACTGCGTAAAGATCTGCCCTCAGCAGGCGGTCGAGGTAAGAGGCTATTCAGACTTCGTTCCCCTTGGATCACAGACTATCCCCTTGAGAGGTTCTGATAATATCATGTGGACGATCAAATTCAGAAGTGGTCTGACCAAGAGGTTCAAATTCCCCATCAGGACTACCGTGGAAGGTAGCGTTGATCCATATGCAGGCAAGCCGGAGCCTGATTTTGCAACGATTAAGCAGCCTGGTCTGTTTACCAAACCAGCAAGAACTGAATAATTTAAGGAGGTGATATATAAATGGAAAAAGAAACTTGTACATTTTCATATTGTCAGAAGCCGGAAGTAACTGAAATTGACTGTGATCTTCTGATCATGGGCGGCGGTATGGCCGGCTGCGGTGCGGCTTTTGAGGCATGCCGCTGGGCAAACGCCAAAAAGATGACAGTCGTTATGGTCGACAAAGCTGCAACAGACAGAAGCGGCGCAGTCGCTATGGGTCTGTCCGCTATTAACACATACGTCGGCGAAAATAAAGTCACTGATTATGTGAAATACGTAAGGAACGACCTCATGGGCATTATCAGGGAAGACCTCGTATTTGACCTTGGAAGGCACGTTGACGATTCAGTCGAGTGTTTCGAAGAATGGGGACTCCCGATCTGGAAAAAAGGCGATGACGGATTCTCAATGGACGGCCATCAGGCTATAGCAGCCGGCAAGAAATCTCTGAAGGACGGCGGCACACCGGTAAGGACCGGTAAATGGCAGATCATGATCAACGGCGAGTCCTACAAGGTTGTCGTTGCAGAGGCTGCAAAAAAGGCCCTTGAGACGAACAGAGCTGCGACTGGTATAGCACAGAACCATTTTGAAAGAGTCTTCATTGTGAAGGCCGTAATGGATAAAAATGGAAAGAACGTAGCAGCAGCCATCGGATTCAGCACAAGAGAGAACAAGATCTATTCCTTCAAAGCAAAGGCAATGCTCTGCGCAACTGCCGGAGCAGTGAATTGCTTCAGACCGAGGTCAGTCGGCGAAGGTATGGGCAGGACCTGGTACCCGGTGTTTTGCGCTGGTTCAGGGTATGCTTTCGGCATGCAGGCCGGTGCAGAGCTGACCCTTATGGAGAACAGGTTCGTGCCTGCA
>JAKLQR010000270.1 GCA_022013235.1 Thermodesulfovibrionales bacterium
CCCTTGTGCAGTCGGAGAGCCTGCTCGCGGACGCAAGAGACCAACTTATCCGTTCCAGGCTGAATCGTATTCTCACAAAGGCATTGCTTGAACAGGTTGCCGGCATTGAGAAACTGGAAAACCTTCGTCCGGACAGTGAGATAAAGTGAAGAAGGTCGTAATTCCCCTCATTGCAATTGTCTTGATTATTGGCGGGTTCTTTGTCTATAAAACGCTCACAAAGTCGAAAACTGAGGTGCTTGAAACCGCCAAAGTCACAAAGGGCAATATCCAGGGAGTCATTGTCGAAACCGGTATTATAAAACCCCAGGTCGGCGCAGTCGTGAAGATAGGCGCCCGCGCCACGGGGACGATAGTAAAAATGAATGTCAAAATCGGCGACCGGGTGAAAACAGGACAACTCATTTCCATAATAGACGACCGGGAAATCCTGAAGGCAATCGAACAGCAGAAAGCCTCTCTTACTGCAGCTGAAAATACTCTCTCACAGGTTGAATTGACTTATCCCGACCGGATACGCGAGGCACAGGCAACCCTTGACTATGCCAAAATCAACTATGAACGGGAGACAGAACTTCTGAAACACGAATATACCACAAAAGACAGTGTTGATAAGGCCAGGAGTCTGTTTGAAGCGGCTGATGCAAATCTTCAAAGGCTTCAGAATGAATCTAAAACCCAGGTGAATATTGCAAAGGCAAACATTGAAGATACTACAGCCCAGTTGAAGCAGCAGGAGACGAGACTTACCTATACGAGGATTTATTCTCCTATAAACGGCCTTATCTCCGACGTCACCGCACAGGAAGGCGAGACAATCGTCGCCGGACTCCAGGTTGCCAATCTGGTGACAGTGCTTGACCCTACCCTCCTTGAAATGTGGATATACGTTGACGAAACCGACATCGGCCGAGTGAAAGTCGCACAACAAGTCGATTATTATGTAGACACATATCCTGACAAGCTTTTTCACGGGGGAATCGAAAAGATTTATCCCCAGCCTGTGGTCAAGGACAACATTGTCTACTATCTTGCAACGGTGAAGGTTTCCCGTGATGACGCCGAATTCCTGAAGCCCGAGATGACCACGCATATCAAAATAGCGTTTGCAGAAAAGAAAGACGTCCTTACCGTTCCCAATGCTGCCATAAAATTTGAAACAGGGAAGCAGGTAGTATACAGAGTCACTGCCCCCGACAAAGTTGAGAAGGTAGAGATACAGACCGGTCTGCGCGGAGAGGATGCAACCGAAGTTATTTCCGGTCTGCGTGATGGCGATATGCTGGCCACCAAGCTAATCCTTCCGGTATCAGCAAAACCGGAAACACATTAAATCAGAAAGCGACTACTCATGCCACTCTGTCTGATGGAAAATATCAGGAAAACCTTTCATACCGGGGCCATTGACGTCGAGGTGCTCAAAAACATCAATCTCCGCTTAGAGCGGAGTGAGTTTGTCGCAATCATGGGGACGTCGGGGTCCGGGAAGACAACGCTCATGAATATCATCGGATGTCTCGATACACCAACCTCAGGCCGCTATGTCCTCGCCGACAAGGAGGTCTCCCATCTCTCCGACGATGAACTCTCAGTCATCCGCAATGAACATATCGGGTTTGTGTTCCAGAATTTCTATCTTCTGCCCTATGCCACGGTCCTTGAAAATGTTCTCCTCCCTACTCTCTATATCGAGAAACAGAAAGACAACAGAGAGCAACAGGCAGTTGACCTTCTGCAACTCGTCGGCCTGAAAGAACGGATCAGGTTCAAACCGAATCAGTTATCCGGAGGCGAGCAGCAACGTGTTGCCATCGCACGGGCACTTGTGAACGACCCTGACCTTCTTCTCGCAGATGAACCGACCGGACAGCTTGACAGTAAAACAGCAGAAGAAATCATGAACCTGCTCAGGGAAATGAATACCCGGGGGAAAACAGTGTTAGTCATCACCCATGACCAGAATGTCGCTGCTTACGCACAGAGGACTGTACAGATAAAAGACGGAACAATTATCGAATAATATTTATGGACAGACTCTTGAAAATCATCTCCCAGTCTCTGAAGGCAGTCAAGGCATTCAAGCTGCGCACACTCTTCTGTATTCTGAGTGTCGCACTTGGCATTGCATCCATTTCTGTTATTGTTGCCGCAACTGAAGGCGCCTACAAAAAAGCCCTCGAAATTGTTGCAATGTTCGGACCTGATGCGTTACTCGTCTTTGGCGGAGGGGAAGAGGCCCGCGCTACAGGACAGAGGATGAAAACAATTACGCTTGATGACATCGAAACTGCACGTCAGGCATTTTTCAGTGCATACCTTGTCGTGCCTATGACAGCAATGAGAGATGTGACGGTATCGCACAGGGACAAAAAATATCAGACATTAATCGTGGGGTCAACGAGTGATTACAGCCGTGCATGGACATGGCCGGTTGTTCAGGGTTCGGATTTCACCGAGGAGGATGTGAAAGGGCTAAGGAACGTGGGACTCATCGGTCAGTTTCTTGCCCGTGAACTTTTCGGAGACATTGATCCTGTCGGCAAATATGTACTGGTCAGGAGAATTCCCGTGCAGATTGTCGGGGTCCTCTCCGAAAGAGGGACAACCCCGGCGGGTGACCGCCTTGACGACAGGATGATTATCCCCATTACCACGCTCATGAGGAAACTCCAGAATGAAACAACCTATGTCTCTGGGCTCAGAATACGGTTTTATGATCAGAAAAATCTGGATTTCCATGCAGAAGAAGTCAGGGCTTTTCTCAGAGGAAGGCATCGGATTCCCGAAGGGGAACCTGACGACTTCACGATTATCTCCCCAAAGGAAATTATAAAATTCCTCGTCGCCCTTACCGGCTCGCTCGTTGTATTTCTCGGCGTCACAGGGGTTATATCGCTTGTAATAGCCGGTTTTGTCCTTGCAAATCTCTTTCTGCTCTCTGTAAGGGAACGGACGCGTGAGATCGGCATCAGACGGGCTGCAGGGGCCAGGAAAAGAGATATTTTATTTCAGTTTCTTGGTGAAGCGGTCGTTATTACCACACTCGGAGGGATTTTCGGACTGGCGCTTGCGCTTCTCTCATCAAAACTGCTCATGTACATCGCACAGTTTCCTATCTATTTTTCATGGAAGGCCTTCGCGGTAGGAATGATACTCTCATGGATTGTTGGAATCGGGTTCGGACTGCAGCCTGCGAACAGGGCTGCCAACCTGAAGCCGATAGAGGCAATACGAGGATGAGTACAAAAATATTTCACCCTCCCCTTACCCCTCCCATCAAGAGAGGGGAAAAAGAAGTTTTCGTTCTTAAGCAAATTATGATTCCCTCTCCCCTTGTGGGAGAGGGTTAGGGTGAGGGGAATACATGAGACGGATCTCCCTTAATCTCAAGATAGCGATACGTTCCCTCATGAACTTTAAACTGAGGACAACCCTTGCAGTCCTTGGTGTTTTTCTCGGCACCTTCTCTCTGATCGTTGTATCCAACCTCTCGGATTCTCTTGCGAAGAAGACCCAGATAGAAGCAGAGAAACTTGGCAAAAACCTCCTTATCGTCAGGAGCGGCATTGTGCGGAGATTCGGCAGCAGCACAAGGCTTTTGAGCGAAGCGACCACATTAACAACTCACGACGCAAGAGCGGTCCTTGACGGTTCGAGGCTGGTAAAGGATGTATCCTCTTCAGGCAACAAGAATTTTCCCATAAGATATGAAAACGTTGTTCTGAAATCCATCCTCGTTATGGGAATTATGCCGAACTATTCAGAGATAAGGAACTTCAGGGCAAAGCACGGGAGGTTTATCAATTACGGGGACAACGCAACTCTCTCGAAAGTTGCCGTCATCGGAACAAAAGTTGCTGAAAAATTATTCGGAAAACAAGACCCAATGGGCAAGCATATTCTCATCTGGAGGGTACCCTGCGAAGTCATAGGAATTATGGAAGAAAAAGGATTGGATATATCGGGACTTGACCAGGACAACCAGATTTTTGTTCCCCTGAATACCTATCTGAGGAGATTCGTAAATAAAGATTACGTGAACAGCATTTCGGTGCAGGTCATAAATGAACAGTCAATCCCCGTGGCAAAGGCTGAAATAGAAGACATCCTGAGAAAACGTCATAAAATAAAGAAAGACCAGGAAGACGATTTCTCGGTCATAGACCTCAAGGATGTCATGGCGCTCAAAACACAGGCCATGAACATGATAAAAGTCCTCGGAAGGGTCTCGGCAGTTGTTTCATTCCTTATTGGAGGGTTGGGTATCCTCTCCATTATGATCCTCATCGTGAACGAGAGACGGATCGAGATAGGAATCAGAAGGGCGGTGGGTTCACGAAAGAGGGACATCATACTCCAGTTCCTCCTTGAAGCTTCGTTTATTTCTTTCAGCGGCGGCACCGTCGGCGTTATCCTCAGTATGATTACCAGCATCCTCATTTTCCTGATCGCAAAACTGCCTTTTATCATTTCTCCGGCAGGATATGCCTTTTCCTTTTTTGCATCAATAACAGTCGGGATACTTGCGGGTATTTATCCTTCCCGGAAGGCAACGAAGATACAGCCTGTGGATGTTATAAAATCATAGGGCAGTTTGTTGAACTGCCCTATGCACCCCTGGGACCCTCTGATATTTCAATCTTCCACTTAGAGAATATGTGGGGGTTGACCCTGTAATGAACTACCCCGCAGTCCCGAAGGCTTTCGGGACGAGGTATCAAAGATGTCATTCCGGCTTGTCCGGAATCTTTCTTTGCATTCCTGTATTGTCTTATAGAACATATGCTCCGGAAGGATTCCCGACAAGCGGGAATGACAGAATAAGGAGAACAGTAACCCCAATGCAGAGCATCGAGGAATTCTTTGAATAAAATTAGCATATGATAATATTCAGATTGTTTGCAGCTTGGTGAGGGAAGTACGGATGGAATTATTGTTATGCAAAAAAATTGTAGGGCAGGAGGCGACCTGCCCTACCTCAGGAGACCTCTGAGATTTACCCGTTCATCACTCAGAGGATATGCGGGGTTTGACCCGAACCCACAAAAAAATGTTAGCATATGCTTTCTTTTATGTCAAGCTTTTTTCTTCATGTCGTTTTGGTCCTTTTTTTCAATGTCAGGTAACCTGAAAAAATAATCAAAGCCCCTCCAATAAGTGTGCGTATTCCCGGTATTTCCTGCAAAAAAACTACCCCCAGGCATATTGCACAGACAGGCTCAAGATAGCCGAGCACAGCAGCCTTATTGGCAGAAACATATTTTAGTCCACGGTAGTATAAGAGAGGGGCGATGGTAGAATGCAGTATCCCCATGACAAGGAAACTCCAGGCAGCTTCACCGGGAAAGGTACGAATGAACGGCAGCAGAAGAATAGCCATCGTTGTGTTCGTGAGAAAAGAGAGTACAAGCGTATGAAATTGCTGAGAGTAGAGTCTTACCAGTATTATTATCAGTGCATACGCAAACCCTGACACAAGCCCTGATAAGATACCCGGCATCTGTCCCTGATCCAGTGAGAAACCTTCGAGCATAACGAAAAGACCTGCGGACCCGATTACAATTTCGAAAATAACTCTTGTCGTGATCACTTCTTTCAAAATGAATGGCGCAATAAAGGCGACGATGATCGGGGCGGTATAATGGGTAAGTATCGCGTTCGCTATCGAAGTGTTCTTATATGCATAGAAGAAAGTAAGCGAGTTGATGAGCAGCACAACCCCTATGAGAAATGCGTATTTGAGCTGCCTGACAGAAGGGAGTGCTTTTCTGTATTCTTTCCTCGTAAGGACCAGCCCCTGGATCGAAATAGCGACGAGGAGGGAATAAAAAATGAGATGATGGATTTCTGTGCCTGAAAACCGTACCACAATGCCGAGGGAACTCCAGAGGAATATTGCAATCAGAATCGACAAGGAAGCCGCAGCGTTCGTCACTGGTTATTGGTCATATGCGCTGCTCATCATTCCAGTTCAAGGTCTTTCACATTCTCAAGAACACTTTTTCTGAGCTTCGCAGGCGGTGAGGTTGGAATAAGTTTCCTTCCATTATCAAGAACAGGAATTAGGATATCGGTGAATGTTTTCCCGCAGTTACAGCTATATTTTTTTCTGGTCTGGGGAACGATCTTTTTCATCCCGCATTTCGGGCATCTGAGCACCCTCTTGCTCCCTGAACACTTTCCCCTCTTTGCCAAAGGCCTGCGGTCGACTTCTACGATATCCATTGAATAATCCACAACCGGCGCATTGCTGATGGACGTTCCTATGCCGTACCCGTCAACAAGAGGATTCAGCACCGGCACGTCCTCCTCCCTGATGCCCCCGCTTACATAGAACCTGACGGAATTGTATCCTCTTAAATCCAGTTCCCATCTGGACTCTTCAAGGATACGAAAGAAATTACCCCTGCGTGATGACGGGGTATCAAAACGCACGGCAAAAAGTTTTTTCCCCATTGTTTCCGCTACGTTCAGACATTCGAATTTTTCGTCGAGAAAAGTATCTATGAGGGCAACTCTTTTGAACCTCGGTTCAAGTACCTCGTCGTATGCTTTTATGGCCTCTGTAGTGGACCCCATACAGAGGATCAGTGCATGTGGCATTGTCCCCATGGGGTCTTCACCGATCATCTCTCCGGATTTTACAACCGCCACCCCGTCACATCCTCCGATATATGCATTCCGTTCGATCATCGGGGCAAGTATCGGATGCATACGCCGGGCGCCGAAACTTATGACTGCCCGCTCTCCTGCGCGTTTTTTGAACCTGGCCGCTTTTGTCGCTATTCCCGAAGCCTGGCAGATGAGCCCCAGCAGTGCTGTCTCAAAAACGCAGAAATCCTGATATCTGCCCTCAATTTCCATAACCGGTTCGAACGGATAAAATATCGTGCCTTCCTTCATCGCCCTTACGCGGATGGGAAGACGTTTCATCAGATACATTGCTTCTTCAAGTCCCGCAAAAATTGCCCATGGCCAGTGTTCGGGAAGTGATTTTGCAATGAATTCTGCTTTTACAACCGGATTTATTTTCTTCGCCTTCAGGATTTTCAATGACCGCTCAAAATATACGTCGGTCACCTTCCCTTCAAGGATATCCTGTGGCTCTGCTGTGTGAAACATTTTCCCCTCCTTTTATGAGGACATTATATTCCCATCTTAGTAAATATTTTCTTTTTGATCACCCCGATTACCCTCTCCAACTCTTTTCTCATTACCCCTTTCCGTTCCCCGTCTGCTGAATACTCAGGGTCCCTTACTGTACCACTCTGAAATCCTTCTGCCTCATGCTGTCGGAGGAAATCATCCGGAATCTCATCAGGAATATCGATATCATTCATGATTGCCCATGCGAGTGTCCAGGCTTTTGTAACATTCGCGATATTGTATCCACCGCCGCCGAGCGCAACCCATTTGGGGGACAGCTCTTTCATTCTCCTTACAACCTTGCAGAATCCGTTATTCGTATAGTTCAGATGGGCCAAAGGGTCACCGTGAAATGAGTCGACACCAAGTTGTGTAACAACAAAGTCGGGGTTGAATGTATTGAGTAAGGGAGGAACAATTTCATCAAAGGCGTAGACAAAAAGTTCGTCATCAGCAGTAGGCGGCATCGGGATATTCACCGAGTAACCCTCGCCCTTTCCTGTCCCTGTTTCGTCCTCAAACCCGGTTCCGGGGAAAAGGATCGTTCCGGTTTCATGGATCGATATTGTCAGAACCCTGTCTGTTGCATAGAAAGCATCCTGCACCCCGTCGCCGTGATGCGCGTCGATATCAATGTATGCAACCCGTTTTCCTTTTTTGAGCAGTGACATGATCGCAACAACCGGATCGTTGAGGTAACAGAATCCCGAGGCTCTCCGTGACAACGCATGATGCAGTCCGCCTCCAATATTAAAGGCTATATCGCATTCACTCC
>JAKLQR010000271.1 GCA_022013235.1 Thermodesulfovibrionales bacterium
AATATCAATGGTTACCGGTGTTGTATTGATCGTCCCCGGCTCATGTTCGTACGGGGGAAGGATCTGCATCTGCTCGATGACAAACGCACCAGGTCCGAGTGTTATTTCTGCAGGCCCGGGGATGGAGAGTTCATAGGAGATATTGGTTGCCTCAAGAAGATCACCAGTATTCCCGCCCGGGGTCTGGAAAACAGCCGGGAACGGCTCTCCTGCTATAATCGTTATCATCATTCCCGGCGTGAGTAAGGTACTGCCTTCCGACCCGGGATAGTTACTTGTTACCGTAAATTCTCCTTCGACACAGATAAATGTAGTAACCTGTTTCCCGTCTATGATGCCGGTTTCGCAAAGAATGATAGTCCCCCGTGCCGCTGCAACCGCAGTGGGGGTGTGGATCTCAAAATTCGTTTTTCCGACGATTGAGCGCATTTTGCCGTCGAGGAGAGTTATGATCGACTTTCCTCCCTTATCCCTGCTGTAGACATATTCTTTAATGACAGCCTTTGACTTCTCGCCGAGCGTGAGAACGCTGTCGTCGGTAAAGAGCATTTTCGCCCTTGAAGCTTCAGAAGTAGATACCGTATCGTTCAGAAAAATACTGTCTTTTAGACGCGCTTCCCGGAGAGTTCTCTCTCTCTCGATAGTTGCTTTGCCTCTTATTGCGACAAAGGAGCCAGCAGGATCAGCTGCCTGAGCAATGCCGGATACCAGCAGGAGAATACCAAGAAATATGATTGCGAAATGTGATCTTTTCATTTAAAACCTCACCGTAAAAAATAGACTTGTTATGGCACGCTCGTAGTCGAAGAGGTCAACGCTCGATTTGTTTCTTGTATACAGTTGACCGAGCGATACCGAGAATCTGTCCGAGAGAACCTTGGTCAGAGAGCCCCAAACGTTCTTCATGATATCTTCGCGCAACCGTGCAGCAGAAGGATATCTTTCCCTGTAGTTCTTGTCGTAATATTCACCGTACAGGTCCAGATAAAACCGGACAGGAAGATTCCACCGTATTCCCGCGAAATATTTGTTTCCGGAATAGGACCAGTACGACTCTCTGGTATTTTCGTTATCATACGCATAGCCGACCCGGATGTTGCCATAGGAAGCGATCGGGATAGTTTCTGTGACCGTTATTGCGTTGTTAAATCCACGACGACCTGAATTATTCCCGAAAAGCTCAGTGTCCATGAAATGATTTTTCCTGTAGGTATAATCAACAGTTGTTGTTAGCCCTTTCCAGAGTGAAAAAACGACTGATGGCGAAACTATATGGGAATAGCTGTAAGCGTCGCCGCCAACAAGGGTATAATCGAAGGCATACAAGGCTTTCAGGCTTACCCACGGAGCGAGGTGAAACGCCATGGTGAATTCAGGCAGGTTGTTTGTCACGTTAAAGTCCGGGAGACTTGTATGGAGACTTTGATAAAAACTGTACCCGATTGCGCCCTCAATCTTTTCGCTCCTGAGGAAATTATATCTTCCCTTGAGAGAAAAGACAGCCCGCCAGTCCGCTTTATCCGATATGCCTTCAGGAAGAGAGTCTCCTCCCTCCAAAATCACATTGCTGTCATATTGTCCGCCCAGAGAGATATTCAATGCCCATGGTTTGACTGTCCCGCGCTTCTTTGTATTCTCCAGATATTCCTTTGCTTTTGAAGCGATTTCTGTATTTGGAGCGGTCTTCATTGCATTCTCGAGATAGTCCTCTGATTCCTCGAATACGCCCTTATTGTAATAGTAAATACCGAGTTCGAGGTTTGTCCGGGGATTCTGTGGATTCAGAGAAAGGGCTTTCTTCAGTACGCTTTCAGCCTCTTTTTCCCCTGACCGGCTTAAGGCTATGCCGAGATAGAGCGTGGCTTTTTCATCATCCGTCTTTATCCGCAGAGCTTCCCGCGCATTTACGGCAGCGCCTTCGTAGTCGGCATTCTCGATCTTGAGTGCCGCCCTGGTGAGCGCGCGTTCATATGCGGGATCGAGGTCCTGGGCATGCAAGGAAAAAGAGAAAAGCAGTACCGCACAACAGACAAGGATAGGAACGAAAGCAAGAGAATATTTCCGCAACGGATAAAAAAGGTTAGTTTTTTTGCTCATACGATTGCCTCTTAATCTTATTGAATTTAATTGCTATTATAGCGGATCAGCCAATTATGTCAAGGGTTTTTTGGATTGCTTTGTTCCGCTTTCTCCCGCATTATCGAGGTTCTGGCATAATAGTCCTGCAGGCGGTAAAATAAGAGAAAACGGCACGCAATGCCGGATATTGGGTAGACGTGTGCATGTCATAAAAAAAATACTTTTTGTTTTTTTACTTTTCTCTTCCGCCGTTTTTGCGCAGGAGTATAAGGATATCACTCCCGGCGCCGGAGTCGAGATCCCCGGTGATTTTTATTTCAGAGACGGTTACCGCGTGCAATGGTGGTATTTTACCGGCCATCTCTTTGATGAAACGGGAAGAGAATTCGGCTACGAACTCACTTTTTTTGTCGTAAATGTACAGAAGAGGTCCTATGCATCAGAGTTTGGAGTAAAGAAGATATATATTTCCCATTTTGCAATTTCCGATATTAAGGGAAAAAGGTTCCTTTTCAGCGATCAGGCGGATACTGATGCGTATGCCCTTGCAGGAGCAAAGAGCGATTTGCTGAAAGTATGGGCAGGAAAAAATATTCTCGAAGGCGACATGAGGGAACTGCACATTCAGGCAGAAGACCGTGAAAAATCCCTCGACCTCTCTCTCGTACCGGCAAAGCCTCTTGTGCTTAATGGTGAGAACGGATATTCAAGAAAGTCAGCGGAATCACCGCTGAATGCGTCGCTCTATTTTTCCTGTTCCAGCCTTGAAACCCGGGGCACCATAAAAATCGGCAGAGATATATTCAGGGTGAAGGGGAAAACCTGGTTTGACAGGGAGATATCATCGCGCGGACTGAGCGAAGATCAAAAGGGATGGGACTGGTTCGCGATCCAGCTCGATGATAACCGGGAACTTATGCTCTACCTGCTCAGGAAAAAAGACGGAACGATCGACCGCTATTCATCAGGGACCTTCGTCTATCCTGACGGACGATACCGGCCTCTCTCAAAAAACGATTTCGGAGTTGCCGTGCTGGATAATTACCGGTCGCGGAGAAGTCCGGCCCGGTACCCTTCTTTGTGGGAAATAACCGTGCCGTCCGAAAACCTGAAACTCAGGATTATCCCTTCTCTTCAGGACCAGGAAGTCCTTGCACAGAACACAACAGGCAATTATTACTGGGAAGGAACGTGCAGTGTTGAGGGGACCGCGAAGGGGAGGGCGTATGTGGAGATGACGGGATATTGAAACATTGTGATAAACGTTGCATAAATTTTTATCTATATATAGTCCATGAAACTCGATATTTTAGCACCCTCCCCAACCCCTCCCGTCGAGGGCGGGGCATATTTACTGCCCTCTCCCTTGGTGGGAGAGGGGTAGGGTAAGGGGGCTGTGATAAGAAGTTTATGATCCAACTTGAGAATGTAGAAAAATCATATGGAACAAACAGAGTCCTTAAAGGGATTAGCCTTGCAATTGCTCAGGGAGAGTTTGTTTCCATCACCGGCAGTTCCGGATCTGGGAAGTCCACCCTTCTTAACCTTATCGGCGGCATGGACAGGCCGGATAACGGAAAAATTCTTGTCGACGGTGCAGCCATATCCTCATATAATGATGAACAGCTCACCGTCTATAGAAGAAACCAGATAGGTTTTATATTCCAGTTCTTTAACTTGCTGCCGAATATTACGGTATTTGAGAATGTGCTCATGCCGTTGCTCCTGAACGGAAGGGATGATGAAAGCAGCATCTTTGCAATGATCGACCATGTCGGGCTTAAGGGAAAAGAGCATGCGTATCCCTATCAACTTTCCGGCGGTGAACAGCAGCGGGTTGCGATTGCGAGGGCGCTGATTCACAACCCCCGGATTATCCTTGCGGATGAGCCTACCGGAAGTCTCGACAGCGAAACAGGCAAGGCAATCATGGAACTCATAAGGAAGTTGAAGGAGGAGACAGGCAAGACCGTTATTCTGGTAACCCACGAAGCCTATATTGCGGAGTATGCACAGCGGGCATTCCAGATAAGAGACGGGATGATTCTGCAATGAAGTTCCTGAAACTTGTCAGGCTTTTTGTGCTGCGAAATCTCAGGGAAGAAAAGTTTCTCACGTTCCTCTCCATCACCGGCATTGCACTCGGGATCGGACTGTTTGTCGGAGTCAAGGTGGCTTCAGACAGGGCCATCGCTTCATTTGAAGCAGACATCAGGGGTGTTCAGCCCGCAACGAACTACGAGATTTTTGATAGATCAGGGATAGAGTTTGATGAACGGGTATACCGTGATGTCCGTTCGGTGATAAACGACTGCTTCCCGTTGATCAAGACATCCGGATATGTTCCTTCTTCAGGGGATACGGTCGACCTGAACGGGATCTATACAGTAAAAGCGCTTTCCGTCCTTAAATTTGCAGCGGTTCAGAGCAAGGACTTCGAAAATTTTTACCGGGAAATCAACGGAGTGCTTATCACAGAGGAGTTTTCAGAGAAACATGCCCTGAAAAAAGGAGACACATTCATCCCGGTGCTCTATGACAGGGAATATCCGCTGAAAGTCATCGATGTCCTCCCTAGAGACAGGCTCCCCGCGAATACGGTCATCATGGACATCGGCAATTATCAGGAATATTTCGGAAAAACGGGACTTATCACGAGGATAGATCTCGACACGGATGAAGAGTCAGCAGGGAAGATACGGGGAATGCTCCCGCAGAATCTCAGAATAGAACTGGTCGACGAAGTCATTAAGAACCAGAGAGGGCTTGTCGCCTCCTTCAGGTACAACCTTCAGTTCTTAAGTCTGATTGCGATCCTCGTTGGCATATTCCTCCTCTATAACACTATCTTCATCTCGGTCCTGAAGAGAAGAACAGAGATCGGAATCCTGCGCGGCCTCGGTACCGGGAGAAAAACGGTCATGGCGCTTTTTATTCTCCAGGGACTGATTCTGGGGACCATAGGTTCGGTATTCGGTATCGCACTCGGACAGCTTGCTGCGTATTTTTCCGTAATTGCGGTGGGAAAAACCCTCTCGACCATGTACAGCGCCGTGTCCATAAGCGATTATTTCATCACATCCCGAGATGCATTTTTTGCGCTCTCCACAGGTTTGTTCGTCTCGGTTCTTGCCTCTGCCATTCCGGCATATGAGTCCTCGAAGATCAGACCGACCGAAAGCGCACGGGAGGGATCTTTCGAGGGGAGATACCGGAAATATCAGAAATGGTTTGCCGCAGCCGGTCTGTTCAGTATCCTCCTGGGAACAGCGGTGGCATACATAGATTATTACGCCATGCCTTTCGCGTTTCCGGTCCTCGCATATCTGGGCATCCTCTTCCTCATCATCGGGTTTGCGTGTGCATCTCCCCTGTGCCTTACCCTCCTATTGAAGCTGATGAAAAAACCCGCGCAAAAAATATTCGGGATTACCGCGAACATCACCATCGGGGACATGAACGGGCATATTTACCGGTTTGCCGTTGCGCTTATGACTGTCGCGATAAGCTGCGCTCTGATTATCGCCCTGTTCACTCTCATCTTTTCTTTCAGAAATTCATTGATGGTATGGAT